>NZ_JFHJ01000608.1:0-2084 GCF_003666285.1 Mesotoga sp. HF07.pep.5.2.highcov
GTTTGGATCGAATTTATTCTCACATGCAATCCACAACTTGGAACTGATTCTTTGTCCTTTCCAACCCGCTACTCCAGCCCGCGGTCTTCAAAAACCGGGACCCGAAACAAGTTCGGGATGACAGCCCTTTGCGTCATTCTGGCATGCTTCTGGCCAGAATTCGGTTCGTTCAACTATTGAAGAGGACGATCTCTATCCTTGGGAAGATTGATCATTATTGATAGCGGGCGTGCCGCCGCACGCCCCTACATCCGTTTGGATCGAATTTATTCTCACATGCAACTCACAACTTGGAACTGATTCTTTGTCCTTTCCAACCCCCTAACTGCTACCACCGACCACGTCTTTGCGGTGTATACTTTTGATTGATAGTGGCTTCAAAGCTTCAGGAGGGGGTGCACCACTTTGAGGATCGGAATTGCCGGACTCGGTACAGTCGGGTCATGTGTCTACGCGACTCTTTCGGATAAGGGAGACGAGATCGAAAAGCGGTCGGGGACAAGATGCGTCGTCTCCAAGGTTATTACGAGAACTCACAGCAAGTACGAGAAGCTGGGAATTCCTTCCGATCTGATCGCGGAGGATTTCGAGGATCTTATTATAAACAGCGATATAGTTGTAGAAACTATTGGCGGGACTGAAGCCGCCAGAAAGCTGGTAAAGCAGTCTCTAGAGCTTAATAGAACGGTCGTGACGGCCAACAAGATGCTTATTTCGGAATTCGGCAACGAATTCATGAACAGTTCTCCGATTAAGAGCCTATTCTTCGAAGCGGCCGTCGGCGGGGGTATTCCTATCATCTCTCTTCTGGAGGACTATCTCATCTTCCATGGAATCAAACGCATTCGGGGTATTCTGAATGGGACAACGAATTTCATACTTTCCGAGATGCAGAAGGGAATTGACTACGCTTCGGCTCTGAAGATTGCTCAGGAAAAGGGTTATGCGGAAGCCGATCCATCGAGCGATGTGAAAGGCTACGATGCCGCTTATAAGCTGTCGGTGCTCACCGGCGTCAAAACAGGCGTCTTCCCCGGTATTTCCACGATTGAAACAAAGGGCATCGAAGGAATAGAGAAAAGCGATCTTGAGAGAGCAGCGACCGCAGGGAAAAAGCTCAAATTGATCGGGGCAATCGACTTCGAAAGAGAGATAGCTTCAGTTCAGCCGCAGGAAGTTGAAAGAGACGATCCACTGTGGAGCGTAGACGGTGTCGAGAACGCCATAGAAGTTGAAACGGATCTTTCTGGAAGATTTCTTCTCAGGGGCGAGGGCGCGGGAGCCCAGCCGACCGCAACGGCTATCATCTCTGACATTCTGAGGGCGTCGAGATATGCGGAGAAGCAGAGCAATTCCGTTGTGATTATGAAATTTGGCGGGACTTCAGTTGACACGCCGGAGAAGATAAAGGATGTGGCGCAGCGGGTCCAGCGAAAGGTTCTGAGCGGCGTCAAACCCGTTCTCGTTGTATCGGCAATGGGTTTTGAAACAGATACGCTTCACGAACTTGCCCGAGAGATTTCAGACAAGCCAAACGGAAGAGAGATGGACATGCTTCTGGCGACAGGCGAGCAGAAGTCGATTGCCCTTGTAGCGATGGCGATTCAAGAGCTTGGAATGAAGTCGATCTCCCTTTCCGGTAATCAGGCGAGGATACAGACCGATTCGAACTTCTCGAACGCGAGAATCGTCGGGATAGATGCCGACCTTATAAACAGATATCTGAAGAATGGCTACGTTCCGGTTGTGGCAGGCTTCCAGGGGTCCACATTCTCCGGAGAGATCACGACACTCGGTAGGGGGGGATCTGATCTTACCGCCGTTGTTCTTGCAAAGGCGCTGGGATCGCAGCTGTGCGAAATATACAAGGATGTGGACGGCGTCTATTCGGCCGACCCGAGGATAGTTCCCAATGCAAGACCGATAAAAGAGATATCTTGGGAAGAGATGATAGAGCTTTCGAAGCAGGGTGCTCAGGTTCTTCAAAGCAGAGCATCGGAATTCGCGAGGAAGTATGATATAAAGGTGCTTGTGAAAAACGCGCACACCAATGCTAGAGGCACGCTTATATGGAGGGGATCAAA
>NZ_JFHJ01000477.1:0-2631 GCF_003666285.1 Mesotoga sp. HF07.pep.5.2.highcov
CCACAATCGTGCTCGGTGTCAATGATGAGGTTCTTAAACCAGAGATGAAGATTGTTTCCAATGCTTCCTGTACAACTAATTCAATAGCACCGATAATAAAGATTCTGAACGACAATTTTGGAATTGAGAAGGGCTATCTTACGACTGTACACGCATATACCAATGACCAGAGAATTCTAGATCTTCCTCACAGTGATTTAAGAAGAGCCAGGGCGGCCGCTGCCAACACAATTCCTACATCAACCGGTGCAGCCAAGGCTGTAGGGGTGGTTATCCCAGAATTAAAAGGTAAACTCGATGGAATAGCGATGAGAGTTCCCGTTACCGATGGTTCAATAACCGATCTGACGGTCGTTCTCAAAAAGGACACTACAGCTGAAGAAGTAAATGAACTTGTGAAGAAAGCTGCAGAAAACGAACTGAAAGGAATAGTTGAATTCACCGAAGAGGAGCTTGTCTCTTCTGACATAGTTGGAACGACTGTTTCCGCGATATTCGATAGTAAACTGACGGCCGTAATGGGTAACCTTGTAAAGGTTTGTTCGTGGTATGACAACGAGTACGGTTACTCGTGCAGAGTTGTTGATCTTGCGAAGAAAATGATGGAAATGTAACTCTGAGTTTTGTCGACGGGGCCCGAGGCCCCGTTTTATTGAGGAGAGGAGGCTTAAGAAATGTCTAAGACATTGACTCTTAAGGATATCGATCTGGCTGGGAAAAGGGTTCTTGTAAGAGTTGATTTTAACGTACCTCTAGATAAAGAGACGGGTGAGGTGAGTGACGATACCAGAATCGTCGCGGCATTGCCTACTATCAATGAGATTATCGAAAGAGGGGGCAAGGCGATTCTCGTTTCTCATCTGGGTAGACCCAAAGGGAAGAGAGATCCGAAGTACTCTCTCGAAAAAGTCGCCGAGAGGCTTCAGTCACTGATCGGTAAACCCGTTACTTTCGTCCCGGACTGTATAGGAGAAGAGGTTGAGAAGGCCGTTTCAAAAATGAACAATGGTGACATTCTTCTTCTGGAGAATGTCAGATTCTACTCTGAAGAAGAGAAGAACGATCCGGACTTTTCGAGGAGACTCTCATCTATTGCAGATATTCACGTCAACGATGCTTTCGGCACTGCTCATAGAAGCCACGCCTCAAACGTGGGAGTTGCTCGTTATTTGACCAGTGTGCCCGGGTTCCTCATGCAAAAAGAGATAGAAATGCTTGGGATGGCAATTGAGAATCCCGAACACCCCTACGTGGTCATTCTTGGAGGAGCGAAAGTCTCAGACAAAATTGGAGTGATCACCAATCTTTTGGAGAAGGCAGATAGGATCCTAATCGGGGGCGCAATGATGTTCACGTTCCTAAAGGCCCAGGGAAAGAGTGTTGGAGACTCTCTCGTAGAAGAAGACAAAATCGATCTTGCAAGAGAGATTCTTCAGAAGGCAAGGCAAAAGAATGTTGAATTTGTCCTTCCCGTCGACACGGTGATCGCAAAGGAGATTGCAGCCGGTAGTGAATCGAAAGTAGTCGATCTTGAAGAAGGCGTCCCTGCTGGTTGGAAGGGGCTTGACATAGGTCCATCAACAATAGATCTTTTTAATAAGAAACTGAGCGATGCTAAAACAGTCGTTTGGAATGGACCCATGGGAGTCTTCGAGATCGACGACTTCGCTAAGGGAACGGAGTCGATTGCGAGAACGCTGGCCTCGCTCAATGATGCGGTTACGATAATTGGCGGCGGGGATAGTGCGGCCGCTATAAACAAGTTTGGGCTTGCTGAAAAGGTCTCCCATGTTTCGACGGGGGGCGGCGCATCGCTAGAGATGCTCGAAGGTAAGGAAATGCCCGGGATAAAAAGCCTTTCGATTGAGGGTGGTAAAAAAAAACGTAGATTGATGGTCGCGGGAAACTGGAAGATGAACAAGTCGCCTAATGAAGCTCGAATGTTTGCAGGCTTCCTCGCATCGTCAATCGGTAATGAAAATGCGGTAGATGTCGTTGTCTTTCCAACAAGTCTCTCGGTTGCAGGGGTGGCCGATATTCTAAAGGACACTTCGATCAAATTCGGAGTACAGAATATCTATCCAGCCGACAGCGGAGCCTTCACAGGAGAGATCTCTGCATCGATGCTGTCAGATCTTGCTGTTGAATATGTTCTGGTTGGTCACTCTGAGCGCAGGCACATTTTCGGCGAAACATGCGAGCTGACTGGTGAGAAGATCAAGTCAGTCTTGAAGCATGGCCTCACACCGATTTTCTGTGTTGGTGAGACTCTTGAAGAAAGAGAAGCCGGCAGAATGAAGGAGGTACTGGAAACCCAGATTAGAAAGGGCTTTTCCGGTCTTGGAAAGAGCGATCTAGAGCGCATAATAATCGCTTATGAGCCAGTTTGGGCAATAGGAACTGGCGTGGTTGCTTCGCCAGAGCAGGCCGATGAAGCGATGAAGTTTATCAGAGATCTAATTGCGTCTCTTTATGGCGTTGATTTGTCAGAGAGTGTTCGGATTCTCTATGGTGGAAGTATCAAGCCAGAAAACTTCGAATCACTCATTTCAATGGAGAACATTGACGGTGGTTTAGTTGGGGGCGCAAGCCTTCAAGAAAGCTTTGTACAGCTGGTTGCAATAGCTGAAA
>NZ_JFHJ01000556.1:0-19984 GCF_003666285.1 Mesotoga sp. HF07.pep.5.2.highcov
ATTCCTCCAAAGCCACTTCGAGGTATGAGACCCTTGTTACCTTGATGAGACTACTCTGCATTCGTTCTGCAACCCTTGGCAAGTAATGTAACACAAGCTTTCCTCACATCTACACTGACGAGTTCCCTAGACTTGATCATATTTCTACTAAATCGAAGAAATCCAAAAGATTCTCTCTTAAGGTCGCGCATTATCTATCTACTCTTGTTTTTCTCCTTAATATCGCAAAGCGCTATAATGACTTCGCATAGCAGTTTACCAGTGAGAGGAGCGGGAAAAGAGCTGCGCTTTGCTTTTCTTTTCTATCATTAAGAATGCCCTCACAGATTTTCGTATTCGATTCCTCGTCTAGTATGAAAAATGGAGTCTGACCCCAATTAACTCCGCAGTCTTCTGTAAACGGCGCATTTGGTTACTGCGAATGTTTTCGCTATATCGATTACCGGTATCTCCTGATCGTACATCTCCACTATCTTTCCAATCTCTTCCGTTGTCAGTTGCCTTTGCACGGTCTGCGACCTCCTTCTTTTTATGTGTTTCAACTGAAGAGATAACAAGTCACCGTGCGTAGAGAATACAAATGTGGCAAAACCCATGAAATGACGATTATAGCGGGTTGATATAGTCAGAGCCTCTCGCTGCCCGGGAAAATATGTGGTTTCGCTGAATTCGCGGACGAACGATTTGGCTGAGAATGTAACAGCGACTATAATACTTCATGTTATGAGAAAACATATTCGGAGGTAAGCGGACGTGATGGAACCGGCTTCAGATGACTACAGAATACTGGCAATCAGAGACTTCGGGAAGGCGTTCCACAGAAGGACCGCCAGGATACTGTTTAGAAAACAACAAGTTACCGAAGAAGAGATGAAGGAGATCACATACAGGCTGTGGAGAGACCGCGGGCAGGACGTGGAGCAATTCGTGACGGTCTTCTTCCTGCCTGGGATGGACACCGACTCGTTCGCTTACGCATTCGGATCATGTCTGAAGGACGGCAATGCTGTGGTGAGTTTCGGTTAGCAGATTTGTTTCAGAAGAGGAGCTGGTGAACCGTGTATCTTGTTCCGGATACCAACGTTTTCCTAGAATGCAAGTATTTTGATGACGTAGACTGGCGAGAGATCACGGGAGAAAAAGACGTGGTACTCGTAGTTCTCCCAAAAGTTATTCATGAGCTGGATGTCCACAAGGTTTCGCATCATAATAAAAAGAAAGCGGAGAAGGCGAGAAAGCTCCTGAAACGCATTGAACAGCTGATTGATAACAACGAGAATACCAAAAAGGGCATACCGGTAATCATGGAATATGGCCTTGAAGCCGATGTTTCTTCTAGCTATGCCGATGACGTAATAATCGCTGAGGTGCTAGCTCTGAAGAGGGGACATCCTGATGAAAAAGTAATGCTTGCTTCCGCCGATACAGGAATGGGTTTCAATGCAAAGTCAAAAGGCATCGATGTACTGAAAATCGAAGATTCTCTCCTAGAAACGCTTGTGGACGAACGAGATGAGAAGATCAGGAAACTTACTGAAGAACTACAGAGACTGAAGAATCAACAGCCAAGACTCTATCTAACTTTTCCGGGTGGCGATGAAAAGAATATCATAGACTTTTCTGAGTTTGACAGAAAAGCATCCGATCCAGAGTTTATAGAAGATTTGGTCGAAAGGGAAATAAGCGAAGCCATTCATAGTGCACATTCCTTCGAGCACTATCTTGTGGATAAGAACGACTCGGAAATACTGGCTTACGGAAAGGAATACAGAGAATATCTCGAAGCGGTTTATGAATATAGACGGACTACTTTCAAGTTGACGTTCGAATTACACAACGATGGTACCGCGGTCGCTGATGACATGCTGATTTTTATCGATTTTCCCGAATTGATCGACTTGTCTGAAGCCGATTTTCCGTTGCCGGATAAACCGAGCCGTCCGTACTCGTATGAAGGAATGTTTGGAATCTCTAAGTGGCCAAATAATGTACCGTTCATTCGTCCGGGAACAGTGAACTGGATTTCAGTTAACGCAAAGGAGCATAAGGTAAAATATCATCAGGAATCTCTCCATCACCAGCTTATGCTTGAATTGAAGGCTATCCATTGTAAATTCAGATCGCTTCAAGACCGCAAACTATTCGTAGTGAATTACACAATCAACGCCAGAAATATGAGTGTTCCCAAACAAGGAACACTGAGAGTGGAAGTGGCTTTAGTAAACATATAAGCAAAGTTGGAGGGTCTTATTAAATAGGTTAATCGGGATGTTCATTTACTTGGATTGTTTTCTTTTTCCTTCCTTATTGTAGTTAAGGCTCTCAGAATGTCCTCCTGCACGCCATATATCATCGAAAATGCGTTTCATGATGGTTTCCACATCCTCGCTTGGGTCATGGAGTTGCGTTTCTGGAATTATAAGGGAGTCTCTATCGATAGGATCTTTATGGGATAGAAGATTACTTTGATAAATCCGGTATCCTTTTACTCCAATAAGAGACGCGTATATGATTCTTGGATAGCTGCAACCCAATCTATCCTGCAGCTGTACTAGCTTTTCTATTGCTTTGATAGAAAACTGTTCAAGAACTTTGATTCGTATCTTCGGGAAATCGTTGATATCATCGGAGAATGGTCTAGTATACATGAGTTCGATACAACCATTACTAAAAAGCTGGACATATGTGGGTTCAATCTTGGATTTGGAGAAAACTACAAAACCGTCGAAATTGTACTTTGCATATTCGTACAATGAACCAAGGCTATTAAAAAGCTCATTGCGAATTTCGTGCTCATCAAATCCGCCAATATAGTCTGTCGCAACTGAACTCAAACTTTCTGCAGGGATAATGTGAAACACAATGTGTGGCTTTGGTGCAACAGACACTGGTCCATCACCGCTTTCGATTTTCACGAGACGGTCAAGTCTGAAGTTGCGTATTCGCTCGTCCAGAGCAGCAGACGACGTGAAAGCTTCTCGTATTTGAGAGACGTCCATCTGAAATTTGCCGGAATTGGTTCGATAATAGAAGCGGGAGGAACCACCGAGAGTAACCATATGTGGACCATAAAAGCTTTGCGGTATTTCAATCATGAACACGCAGTTCCCGTTCTGAAGTTGAATTGCCTTGATTTTCTGCCTAATGCGTGGAGCAATGTTATTATCAATCAGATTGTCCATTGTCTGTGTAAGAGCATCTGGATCGTCACATGGCATGCCCGGAATATCTGTTATGACACCTTTTTCTTCTGCTACACCGAACAGAATCCTTCCCCCGATAGTGTTGGCAAAAGCCGAAACATCTGCCAGAAATTCCTTCTTTTTGTCGTTGCCTTTTAGGGAAAGATCGACTTTGTAATCCAAGCGGCGGTCTTCACATACCTGGTTGTCTTTGAGCGATATCAGCGTGTTTTCGTCGATAGAATCAAAAGAAACGG
Source organism: Mesotoga sp. HF07.pep.5.2.highcov (assembly GCF_003666285.1). Classification (NCBI taxonomy): domain Bacteria; kingdom Thermotogati; phylum Thermotogota; class Thermotogae; order Kosmotogales; family Kosmotogaceae; genus Mesotoga; species Mesotoga sp. HF07.pep.5.2.highcov. Next base: position 3,440 of record NZ_JFHJ01000556.1, read on the forward strand.
CTGGAAAGAACATGTTCACCTCCGAATGAAGCCATACAAAACGGAAATATCTCGCCTTAATATATAATCAAAAAACGAATCTCGAAATGTAGCCCTCAATGGGTTCTTGCAGAAAACCGAGTTTCTCCTGAATATCTATAGAAGGCGGCGGCGCGACATGGGCGCCCAGATAGTAACTTGCGGTTTCAAACACCAGGCAATCTGCATAGAAACGGGTGGTCAGCCCCAGTATATTCATCTCGTCCGGAAGCACAGTAATCTCTTCATAGCTTTCCGCGCTTTCATCGTCATCATAATCAAGTATCTTGTAGGTCTTTCCATCCGCACAGCTAATGGTGTCATCTAGACTGCTTATGGCAAACGGGAAGAAGAGAGTCAAACCGTCCTGTATGATCTCTTTCTCCAGATCGCGATTCCCGTCGTCTATTTGCTTAGGCGGCTTTGAATAGCCTTTGAAAATCACGATCGCCGAAGATGGTTCTATACCTTCGCTCACATTCTGCTTGCAATACTCGAGAGTGCTCTGTATGAATCCCTACAGATCAAACTTGTCTATCGGATATGCTGTCTTCATAAGACCTCCTTATCAATATGGATACTGTTTTTGCTGTCGGAAATGTTTAGTGTCGGGCGATCAAATTAGGAACAAGTAGATTCATCAAGTAATCAGTATCACCAAAGAATTTGATCAAAATATCCCTGATATCGATGCCCTTCTCAAACAGCTCAAGCGGTACTTTGTATTTCTCACTCACATTGGTAAAGAAGCCATCTTGATTAGCATCAGACCTGACAAAATAGGCATCTGAATATGGCGAAAGGGTATTAACTACGAGATCCGACCATGGCCCTCTGCGCGACGCACCTTCAATATTACAAACAATCACGCTTTTCCCAGCGCTTTTTGCCTCGATTGCAAGGTGTCGAACTCTCTCGATTTCGTCGTCAAGACTTATGTATAATGCTCCCAACGCTTTTGCGCTAACTCCAACAACAAATATCAGGGTATTATACGAGCTCGAGTTCAAGCAATCGGAATTCAGAAGATTATCAAACGTGTAATCCAGTTCCATCATGTCTGCAATAAGAGTCAACTGTAATGCTCCTGGAGATTGCCCTGCTGAAGTTATCATTAAAGGCTCTTTGAATTCGTATGCTCTTGGATATTTGAAGTATCCGCAAGATGACATGATCAGAATCGCAAAAAAGAGCAGAATAAACAAATGAGTTTTGTGCAAACCATCGCCTCCAACAATTAGCTGTAGTGCATTTTTGATGCTTCATGAGTCAGTTATGAGAATCATATTTCACACAAAGAAGTATCTCAATTCCACATAATACAAAGTTCTCCTTTGATATGTAGAACGAAAGCCAAGCACATTTTAGACACACATATGCTCGTAGAGCTGTTACTCATTGATCTCTATTCCCGCCTGTTCGAAGGCCTCTGCGATCTTGTTTTCGTATTCCTGCCGCGTTATTGAACCCTCGGACGCCGAAATCGTCAGCTGTATATTCTGGTACTTTTCGTGCAGGTAATTGACTATCCTCATAACATCCGACGATTTGCCTTTCGGCAGGTGAAAAGTCAGATCAAGTCTTTCTATCGCTCCAGATGAGGAACGAGTCGTTTCATCGTCTGCCCCGGGTTTACCTATGGCGGGGTCAGTACCACTATCTGGATCTTTCACTACTTTATTCACCGTGTTCTCACCGGAGTCTCCGTGATAGCCAATCCCCGGTTCTTTCTCTGCCAACTCTTTACACTTGGCAAGCGCAAGCAGCAGTTCCACGCTGGAAAATTGGAGTTCCGGAACGGTAGTATCCTGCGCGCTCTTCCTGTCGTTGAAATACATGAGCTTGAGGCCTCCGCCATTTTCCATGGCAAGTCCGAAGAGACCGTTCTTCAAACCTTCGACTATCGCCTCTTCGAGTACGCCTCTGTTCATCAGCAGCGGTTCGCCCGGGGTCTGGAGGTGTGACTTCCACAATTGCTCCGTGTAAAGGCGATCACTGTCTTTCATGTATTTTGCCTGTATCACTATCGGGGCGAGTTTGTCGATAAGCTTCTGCTCCGATTTCAGGTGATCGAATACCCTTTCGTCCAGAGTTTTGTTTTCTCCGTATGTCGGTATGCCCAGATCGGTTGGGAGCAGACCGTTCTTTATCGGGATATATATCTCTCTGTACACTCTGTGGACGCCGTCATCGAGTTCCGAGGAGATTTTCCTCATATCCTCTCTTAGCTTCCTTCTGTCCGTTTCACCGAGTTCCAGCGTTTCATCTCGCTCAATGGCGTCGAAGGCCAGCTTATGCTTCATCTGCTTTTCAAAGTTTGTTTTCTCGCCCGGACACAGGAAGATTATCGTGTTTCGATTGACTCTCGGAGTGCTGTTCCCCCTGTTGTTTACAATTTCCATCATCATCTGTTTGTCGACGCTGTCCAGAACAAGCAACTTCAAATCGTAGTTGTCGGGAATGTCTTTGTAGCTCTGTTCGCCTACGAACGTCTTGAATCGCTTGCCGGATATGTTTCTCTTCAGAAGCTCTTCTTCCAGCTCCTTGAGGCTTTCCGACGACACGTTTTCCATCTTTGTATGAATGATCCTGTTCAGGTTCGGCTTGTTGCTGAAGAAGTATTTGTCGTCGGTATTTTGGAGATAGAAGAGCCTGTTCTTCAAACGTTCCAGACAATCGGAAATCACTTCCGCCGGATTATCATACGCCGCCGCCTGCCGCTTTATATCCGTGAGGGTCGCCCCGTGTTCGCGACCGCCTGAGAATGAATACATGAATATCGTCTGGGCAGCCCTGGTTGCTATATTCAGATTCTGATAAGCTCTCCCCAACTCTGGATTCGTCCTCACGGTTCCCGAGTCATCGGCCGTTATGTCCGATGCGATGACGCTGTTGAATTCGGAGCCGGTGAATTTGATTAACTCCTGTCTCAACTCCTGATTATCGAGATCGAAGTCGGCCAGGCTTATATAGGAATTACCGCTCTTCAGCATGGAGTGGATGACCAGCGCCAGAATACGGAGAACACCCCTCGTTCTCTGGAACTCCGGGTAGCTTCCCCAGCGGTGATAAAGCACGTCTATTACTTCGGGTGCGAAGGGGTATGAGTCCAGGAAGCGAGTCCTGTAATCGCTCTTTTCTATGCCTGCAGGGAGCATCGACTGGTTTGCGAAATAATCCACCAGATTGGAGACGACCGCTTCCGCAGCTCTTTCATCTATGGTCGAGAACAGCCTTTTTCGGATTATCTTTGTCACTTCGCTGTCCTTCACAGGGGCATAGACCTTCTCTTTTCTTCCCAGTGTCTTTTTCAGCTTTGACAGCAGTCTCTCGGCTGCCTCGGAGGACTGTTCTATGAAGCTTGACTGAAGCGTTACCAATGCGCATACGCCGGAAATGGAAGAAGCCTCCTCCGATAGTTCCTGCATGAAGGCAAGAGTCTGTTCCGCAAGAGTAGTGTCCTCAACTTTCACGCCGGAGGCTTTGTCATGTATCCCATCAGTTCATCCATGAGGATAAGAACCGGTGCGTTTGTAGTCAGGACTTTGTTCAAAGCCTCTCTCCCCGGAGAAGTCCTGCCTGTAAGATACCTGATCTCTCCCGTCAGCTGGCGCTCTATCTCTCCCCATAGAGTCTTATCCTTGTCCAAAACTGTGCCTACAAGAACGACTCTCTTCGCGTTCCATTCCCCCGCCTTATGATATAGCGCAATCATGGAGTGGGTCTTACCGCCGCCGAACGGTGTCTGGACCTGAAGAACGGAGTCCCCTCCTCGCCCCTCCAGTCTTTTCTGAACGGTTTCCAGCAGCTCCTTCAGACCGTCCGTCTGATAAGTCTTTCTGAAGAACACATCCGGATTCGAGTATTCCTGTGGGCCTTTACCGCGACTGGCGTTCCAGAGGTCGGCGGCGAAGACGCTCATCTCCAGAGCGCCGCTTTTTATATCTTCGTGAGGAATCGCAACCGTGTGAAAGGGCTTCATCAGAATAACCTCCCTTGCTGTTCGCTGTCTTTCTCATGCTTCTTTATTGAATCCTCTCTTATTCGCTCTCTGCCAGCCAGGAATCCATCCAGCAGCTTCTTCTCCTTGTTTTCGTTTGGAAGCGTCTCGCTTATTGCCTGAGCTACCCTGTAAAAGGCGTCGTTCTTTCCAAAACCAGAATCGGAAAGCAACTGCAATAGTTCATCGCGTTTGCTAGATTCCCATAGAAGAAGCGTTTTGTGCAGCACATCTATGAGCTCGTGGGTATCTTCTAGTTCCTTCAGCTTTCGATCCTGCGGACCCAAAAGACGGACGAATTCCTTCTCTTTTCGTATGAAACCCTTGCCGTTCCATTCAAGAGAGAGATCCATTCCGCAGCTCTGGGCGAGTTTTCGGGCTTCGTCGAATGGCACTTTGACATCGCCATAATTCCATCGCCAAAGGACGTACAAGCGCGTCTTGTCTGAGATTTCCGAAGCAAATCCGTTATGCAGGATCTGGCGGATCGCGTAATCGGTGGCGATAATCCTGACGTCTTCAAGAAGCCGATCGGCGCGTATGATGTTGCCCTGCAGGTCCATTACTTTCTCATATTTTCCGAAGATTTCTATCGCGGAGCCAATGGCCGCTATGAAGAAGTCTCCGCCGCCGATTCCCTCGGCCCAGAGTCGATCCAACTTCCTGTCAAGGTGCTTCTTCAATTCTTCGCGAACTTCATTATAGAAAACTATGCCGCTCCTCTCTACTTTTCGGGCCACGATGTATATTGAAGATGCGAGAGCAGCTGACTCTTGTGAACGTAACCGGGCCTGCATTTCAGTGTTCACGGGCCACGCGGCAGTCATAACAAGCCCTGAATCCAGCAATGAGTTTATTAGCGTTTCCCAGCCTTCCGTGGTCTTGTGGGCATATACTATAACCGCGAGCCCATTAGACTTTAACACTCTCTGGATCTCTCTGAAAGCCTGTGAAAGCATCTCTTCGAACTGTCGCTTCCCCGCTTCAACACCTGCTTCAGTTGAATAAGCGACTATCTCGTTCTTCTTCGGGGTCAGAGATGTGGAGAAGAGCTCCGGATAGAGATCCCCTATACTTCTTTTGAGCCATACGTAGAAGAAATCGGAGAGATACGAGTACGGGACATTATCGTAATATGGCGGGTCGGTTATTACTGCATCGAAGTAGTTACTTTCATAAGGGAGATTAGTAGCCGAAATAGAACTAACATGACCCGGGATCATTCTTGAAAGCAGTTCAATGTTTATCATGATGTCTTTCAACATTTCTGAATAGCTTCTTGACTTGCCGAATATGTTATTAACTTCAATATAATCCCATAACATTGGCAAAGCTTGCCTTGAAAACGTATCAGCTATAGTATCACGGTTACTTTGCCATCTTGCCAGTGTGGAAGAAGAAGAAGCCATTTTATCCAAGTGAATAGAAAGAAACGTCAGCAATGTTTTCGCATACTCTCTCTCAATCCCTTCAGCGATCATCTTTCTATAAGCCTCTTTAACCTTTTCCGTGAATGTTATAAGAGAGAGCTTCTGCCGAGAGTTGAAGAGACTGCCCCAAGTCATAAACCCGTAACTCTCCCTAGGTGCAAATGGTCGTTGGGTTATTGTGTGTACGATTGGGATTTCTTCATCCGGTACAGGATCTATTCCCCACAGATCATGTAGCTTCTTTCGTTTCTCTTCCATGTATTCTGCTGCCTTATTGAAGACTTCCATATCTTCTTCGGTCGCTATCCTGTAACGCTTGCCCGTCTCGCCCGGCTTTGTCAGTATGACGGCGACCATCCTCTCCCCCGCCTTACCTTCCTGAAAGAGCCTGCGAGTTGTAGTTGCTTCAACCGCTGACCCGCATACAGGGCAGACCGCAACTGCACGTGAGACTGTTCCTTATCGGGGTCAAAATCATCCGGCATCTTTTCATAACCGGTCCCAACTATTTTGAACTCAACCTTTCCATCTTTTATATACGGATATAACGCTATCTTTCGGCTACTCTTGTTCGCAAGCCACCAGTTAGTCGTAAGGGGGATATGAGCTTTGCACGAAGGATTTTGACATGGGACTGTCCGCATCCAGTAGTATCCAACCGGAACTGACCCGTCCGGATCGTTCGGATAGAATCTTCCTATATCCTTTTTCGCTTCTTCCAGGACCCAGTCTGCCCACTTCTTGACGTCTTGAAGTAACGGGTTAACTTCACTCTTGTCCAGCATAACGTTGCCGGTATCCCTCTTTACCGGCTTCCCGTATTTCTGTGGATACTCCAGAGTCGCCTTCTGTATGAGCACCGCAACGGGGTTTAGATCACCCGTGTACGTCTCGCAGCCGAGTCGGAGCGCTTCCAGCGGAATCGATCCTCCGCCGCCGAAGGGATCGAGAACCTTTGGCGGTTGCCCGTTGTTGGCTTTCAGTATATCTTTTCTGGCCTTATCCAAGAGCTCCCTGTTATTTGAGTTCTCCCATTTAGATAATTCAATTATGAAATTTCGCCTGGCATTCAGATCATCGACGTCTTTCGGCTCGGGAACGAGAGCCGCATATGTTGTAGCGCGCGAAGAAGCCAGAGGCTTTCTGGACCACCAAATATGAAGCGTGGATATGTTGCCATGACGGATATTCTTCTCTTTTGCCGCTTCAGTACCAACTTCCTTCACAGGAAAACTCTCTTCTATAAACCTTCGCTCGCTCAACTGGTTCGCCCCCTCTATCGACTACGAATTGTCTATCGGGTAGTTCTTTATCTGATTCGGAGATACCAGGTATCTCACCGACTCTATTCGTTCAGTCGGCGTAAGGTTGTTCGCAGGGTCCTGTATTATGTACAGCTCCGGTTCCTTAGCCGCGTTCAAAATCACATACAGGAAGTAGTCGGAACCAAACCTCTTCGCCTTGAGCCATTCGTTCTGGGTCAGTTCGACAGGTCCCGTGGTTGCCCTCGCCTTCACTTCAATGTATCTGAATGTTCCATCCATTAACTTTGAACGTATATCGAAGCCGAGATTCTCCGCGCTCACGTCCTGTGGTTCTCTATTGTGATGTCTTTCGTAATCCATGGAGATGTCCATCCCGATCTTTTCTATTTCGGGGTCGCTCACCATGAAGGGATCGGAAGGCTTTTCGGGGAAGACCCGGATCACTCCGGCGAACTGAGGCATCGACATTGTGAGGCTTCTCTCACTTTCGATCTGCTGGATGAGATTCTTCAACTGCTGTTCGTAACGCTGCTTTCTGTCATGCTTGTTTCTCATGGCGAGATCGACGTCCTCGCCTCTGTCTTTGCGTGCCTGCAGATCGATAAGTTCTCCATCGAGCTTTATTATGAGGTGCTCGAGAGACCGGACTCCGTATTTCTCTTTTATTTCGCCCTGGTGGTCTCTTTCTTCCTGAAGCTCCTTCAGATACTTTTCCAATTCCCCTATTGAATAGCTCGACGCTTTCTTCTTCAGTTCCTGTATATCTGCAGAATTACACTCCAACTTTTCTTCCTTCAAATCCCAGATTATGTCCGGAGATACCGGGTTAATCTCATCGTCGTTTGTGAAACAGGCGAACAGCCTTTTGCCCGCAGTCTTTCCTTCGCCGTCGGTTATCTCGCCCTCGAAGAAGAATATGTACCCGTTCATTCTTCCGTCTGGATCGACAAACGTAGCTCCTTCAAGAGGCGTGAGACCGTATTCGTCACTCACCCAGTCGAGAAGAGATTCGAACATAGGGTGACCGAATGTTATGAATTCGACGTCCGGATGCCTGAAGGCCTGCTCATTATCGAAGGTGATTTTGGGATAGCTCCTAAGGATCCTGTTGTTCGTAACGCCGTCACGCTGGCGCAGCTTCACGGGGACCTGTTCGAGAGCGAAGAACTCTCCCCGCTGTTTCATGACTCCGCCGGCTTTCTCGAAGGCCTTCCTGAAGAACCGTTCCGTGTATTCGGGAATCAGCTTGTGCTCCCTTGCGCGCTGGGCCATTTCCTTTATTCTCGTGTAATCTATGAAGCTGCTTGCTAGGCTGTCTCCCAGAATTTCTTTGAGCTCGCTATTTCTTTCGTGATCGACCCATATATCCATTTCGGCGATTATCTCGTCTATGTTCCTTGCGTTCGCCGCCGCTTCAGTTAGCATCTGCGGGAAGTCCCTGCCGTAGAATACTTCGCTGAGGACATCGAATACCTTGTCGTTCCCAAGGGCGCGGCGGATCTCGTCCAGTTTGTCGAACAGTCGCTTCAGAACCATGCCTTCGCGGGTATCCTCTGCGACCATATTGAACACGAAGACTTCTCTGTTCTGCCCGTACCTGTGTATTCTTCCCATTCGCTGTTCCAGTCTGTTCGGGTTCCAGGGGATGTCATAGTTTATCATCATGTGGCAGAACTGAAGGTTTATTCCCTCTCCGGCGGCCTCGGTAGCCACCATTATCTGTTTCTCGTTCTTGAATATGCTTTCCGCGGCTATTCTGTCCTCCAGTCTCATCCCGCCGTGTATGGTGGTGACTGTGTAGCTCCACTCCATAAGCTTCCTTTCGAGATAATCGAGAGTGTCGCGCGATTCCGTGAAGACGAGTATCTTCTGATCATACAAATCGCTGAATTTGCCGGATAGTTTCACCAGCGATTCCTTCAGGTGTTTCAGTTTCGTCTCCGACTCCTGACTTATGATCTTCTTCGCGCGAAGGATTAGATTGTCCAGGGTGTGTATTTCGGCTTTCAGTTCGTGCTTGTTCTCGGATACACTGAGAGCCTCCCAGAGCTCTTCTTCTTTCCATCTGTCCTCTTCAGACATATCCTCGATGTCGTCATAGTTTATCTGAGGCATACTTTGTCTAAGCTCGGCCGTCTTCAGGAGCTCTTCCAGCCTGTCCTTCCTTCGCTCGAGAGAACGCAGCAGCGCGTATGTGCTTGAGGCAAAACGCCGCTGGAGTATCACGAGGGCGAAGGCAATATTTCGCCTCCTGTCTTTCGAAAGAGCCTTGTTATACTGCTCGTTGACGTATCTCGAGAGATCGTTATAAAGCTCTTTCTCTTCGTCGTCCTCTTCATCCAGCCTGAAACTGACCGTGCTCACGTGCCGCGGCAGGAAGAGAGGTTTCCCGTCGAAGTCTTTCAGTTCCTCTTTGACCCGTCTGATGAACAGCGGATTGTCCCTGTTCTGGATTGATTCGCCGAGCAGTTCCTTCGTTGAGAAGTAGCCCGGTTCGAGTAGATCGAGAAACAGCCTGAAGTTTTCGGGATCGCCCCTGTGCGGAGTCGCCGTGAGGAAAAGAAGGTGTTCCGTCGATTTCGAGAGCACCTCTCCAAGTCTGTATCTGTTAGTCCTGTTTATCTTGTCTCCGTAGGCGGTTGCGCTCATCTTGTGGGCTTCGTCCACTATAATGAGATCGAAGTCGACCGCCGAAATGGACGGAAGTATCTCTTCGCGTTTGGCAAAGTCTATGGACGTGATTATCTGGCTTTCGCTTTCCCATATGTTCTCGCCGTAACGCGTGTCGAGCTGACCGCGATCGATAACGATGAACCTTTCTTCGAAGCGTTCCTTCAACTCCCTGCGCCACTGATCCTTCAAATGGCCGGGAACCACTATAAGCGTCCTCTTGATAACCTTGCGCAGTTTCAGCTCTTTTATGATCAGTCCCGCCATGATTGTCTTTCCGGCACCGGGATCGTCAGCGATGAGAAATCTTATCTTAGGATTTTTGAGAACGTATCCATAGACCGCCTCAATCTGATGAGGCAGCGGGTGAATCTTCGAAGTGTTCATTGCGAGCAGGGGGTCGTAAAGACTGGCATACCTGTAGCGCAGACATTCAAGGGAAAGGAATACTTCCCTGGGGTCCGCTGCAAAAGCGGTGCTGTCGCTCAATACTTCTATCGTGGAAAGCTCGGATAAAGGTATGAGACTATCAATAAGCCGTCTTGAATAACGGGTCGTGCCGACAATTCTCAGGTGATTTCCAACGTTTTCAACAGTGTTGACCAGCACTGGCTCACTCCAGCGTTTGCCGGAGAGAACCGAACCAACTTTTATATCCACCAACAAACCCCCTATGCTCATGGTGGACAAACGCCTATTTCGTTTCATTCTGGAGCGTTTCCCCTGAAAGCAATGACCGATGGCAGAAAGCTTCATCGGTTACATTAACAAGTAACGAATCAATAAAAGTCTAGCATAGTTAACATTGAGAACAAAACATTCCTAGCGAATGCAACTAGACTTCTGTTTCATTCATTGAAAGAGGTTTTTTGGGAAGTTCAATTTTGATTGAGAGACAATTCAGTTCGTGTCAAAGTTGATTCATTAGTGGACGTTCTGTTGTTTGTGAGCAAAGAATGTCCCTCAGTCGTCAAACGTGCCTGTAGAAAAGAGAATTCTTAGTGATCACGTCTTTAGCAGAGCAACTTTGCCAGACAATCCCTCTTGAGTAATGCCATAAGTGTTCTTCGTTTCTTGCTACGATTTCAAATTCTAATAATCTTGTGTTGACGCTTCTTTCAAGATCAACTTGCGGAAAATTGGAGGGCTCTTGCTTCTATTAGCATCTTTATCGCAAAACAGGATGACCTTCAACTATCACTGATATTTGCGGTCATCCTGCATTCTGATTTTTATCAGCTCTTGAATGAAACGGCTTAGTAATTTGGATCAGAATTCATATTCGTTGAAACCAACTCTATTACTTCATAACACCTTCATCGCTGTCTTCCAAAGTCCTCTGTTCAGGAACATGACGACAAGGTCTATCAAGACATCCAGGATGAAGTCGAAGAATTCTGGATCTATCTTCCATTGTTCATCTGGAAGCGCGTCCTTTATTATCTGCTTCACTTTTTCTTTCTTCTCAGACCATTGCCTGAGGATGCGACATGGACAGTTACTATTGCAATTAGGTTTCATCTTCTTGAAAATAGGTGATTTTCACCTGAGCTTGGTTTTGGAGATTCCGTGTGTATAAAATAATGACTGATATGCGAAGACCGGACTTCGGATGATCAAGAAGAGTCTCTTCGATTTTCTGAACTCTCAAGAGGAGTGTCAAGAGAATTCGACTCAGCGGATTCTATCTTTTTCATGGGAATTTAGGCAATCAGTCCTGCTTCTAAAAAGCAGCTCCGCTTGTTGGATGAGAGATATTCTCAAAATTGATTCCAGGTTTTGCTCAAGGAGGTGATCTTGAATGTAGCTCTAAATCGGGAACAACTGAACACTGTACAAGTAGTGAGGGGCAAGAGACGGGATTTTACTGCGTTATTCTTTTCGAGCACTCGGAGGGTTTTTGAAGCAAACAGTCTTAACAAAACTTAAAGAATAGTTAAGTACTTGGAATCAGGGTTTCTTTGCGATTATGATTTCCCCAGTCGGAGCTCGTGTCCCGATTCTGTAAGAAAAATTCAAACCGAAAGAAGGTGGGCAAGTTGGTAAGAAGAAAAAAAGGATCTCCTGAAAGAGATCCGAAAGGGTACAAAGGATATTTTTCCCGAAGAGATTCTAGCACAGGAAGATTCGTTAGTTCCTATCGTGATCGTTTCCGCAACATTTCCTCTGAGGAAAGAGTTCACAGGGAGTACCACAGGATTATGAACGAGATCTACGACAGGAATCGCGATTCCTATCAGAATGTAGTTGAAGAGAGGAGAGAGTTAATTGAGAGTCTCAAGATCTAATACCACATCTATTTTCAGAGTAAAGAAGCAAAGAAATTTCGTAGCGATCGACAAAAGCTTTCTGAGCGATCCTTCTCTTTCATGCAAGGCGAAAGGGCTTCTCGCCTTCTTTCTTTCCAAACCAGATGACTGGGAGTTTCGGCTCTCCGAGATCAGGAGGAATTTTAAGGATGGAAAGGAGAGTATTAGAAGGGGAATTGAAGAACTCCAGAAGGCCGGTTATGTGAAAAAAGTCAAACTGCGAGGAACGAAGGGCAAGTTCGACGGGGTGAGGTACCTGATTTACGAAACTCCTTATTTGAGCGAGGTTCACCCGCAAACCGATTTCCCGGCTTCGGGAAAACCAAAAGCGGATAATCCGTCGGCGGAAAACCCGTCACTACTAAATAATGATATTACTAAGGATACTTCGTATCGTGCAGGCACGAGCGAAGATATATCTAAGTGGGGAAAGAATGACTTCATCAAGAGAACTGCAAGTCTGATAAAAGAGAGGCTGGAAATCGAGGACAATTACAAACTTGCAGCTGCGCTAATAGGAGATTCAGATCGACAGATCGACTGGTATTTCCCCATGTGGCTTGTAGAATATTTCACCGAAGCAATAAACAGGGCAGATGATAAGAAAAAGTACCTATTTTCGCTCCTGAAGAAACCTGAGCTATGGAAGCTATTTATGAGCTTTCTCGAGAGCGAGTCGTTCAATGGAAGGGGGTTATGAGAGATGATGATTCTCGATGTCAGGTCCGAAAGGCAAGTGCTAAAGGCTTTGATACACTACATAAATCTTAGGTGCAGGATTGACGAGATAGATCGAAGGTTTCTTTCCCAGGAATCGCAGATTATCTACGACATTATTTCAAAAAAGAGAGACAAAGATCCCACTTTCATCCTGATGGAAATGTACAACAGGGTGGAACGCTTTGATGTCGATGATGTTGAACTGGTAGATGAAAACCATGCCAACAATCTGATCGACTACTTCAATGAGACTTTAAGGAACAAGAAATTCAGGTTTCTGCTAAACCAAATCTCTCGTGCTATGGGGCAAGGCAGCATGGGAATTGAGGCTGCGACCGAAAGAATCATGTCCTTCCTTCATGAGAGCTCGTCTGGATTCAAGTACGTGGACATGAAGCAGGCAAATATGCTTCTAAAGCAGTTTCACACGGATGTCTGGGCGAACAAGAGCAAGAAGCTTCATTGGCCGTTCAGATATTTCAACACGGTGTTGAACAGTCTTAGGGGTAAGGAACTTGTGGTAATAGCAGGAGAGACAGCAACGGGAAAGACTGCCTTTATGCTGAATACTGCGGATCGCTGGGCCGCCGAGGGAAAGACTATAGGATATATCTCTCTGGAAATCGATGTAGTTGACCTTAAGAACAGAATGCACCAGAAAGATTTCGATATAAACCTCAGTGCAGAGTCGGAAAAGCTGAGCGAAGAAGGACAATTGCTACTGAACGATGCGATTGACAGGACGATGGATCAGAAGATGTTCTTCTGTGACAGCGGGGTGAGATCTGTTCACGAGATCATAGCAGGCATAAAGCTGATGAATATGCTTCATCAATTCGATGTTGTCTTCATAGATTATCTCCAGCTCATGAGCTGCCCGGGAAAGCAGTCAAAGGACGCAGAGATCGGCGAGATAATGGGGTCGCTGAAGGCTCTCGCTATGGATATCAAAGTCCCGATCATAGTCGCCTCGCAACTGAACAGGGAAGTCGGCAAAAACGACAAGGGGATTCCAAAGCTCTCGAATCTTCGAGAATCTGGAACGATAGAACACAGCGCCGATGTTGTAATCCTAATTTACAGGCCAATACTGTACAATAAGAGCCAGTCGTTGAATGAATATCACGCGATAGTCGCCAAACAGAGAAACGGAAAGACAGGCACTATCTACATGGACTTCAACATGACCAGACAGTTTATCGAAGGGACGGGAACATCCGCGAAATGCAAAGAAGAACGTTCCCCTAGCCTTGTATAGAAACCGGTGCCCCCGCACCGGTTTTTTGATCCCCCGAGTTCCATGACTTTTACGGAAAACGGCTTCGTTTGCTTCCTCCGTACAGGGAACACCTCGCACAAGCCTTCGCGAGATTTTTCATGAGAGTGGGACTACCTGCCGATATTCCTAGATTCAAGTAGGAGAAGATTTAGAACCTGGAAATCTGATTTCTTCGTTTCTTTTGGCTTTTCGGAAAGAGCTTCTCTTTTCATGAAGGGCAATGAACGTGACACTCAAAATGAAACCCTTATGCCAGTCTGGGGCCTTTGACATACTCAACGAATCAAGCGCGCGGTGATTTGAAATGCGGTGGTACGTCTGGATTCCCTTTCGATTGTGCCCTTCTTTAGCGCGTTTCAGAATTCGTGCTGTCAAAGTCGATGTGTTCATTATAAGAACAAGGGCCCTTTCGAGCCCTCGACTAGATTGAGTAGGGGTTTTATCTCTTACAGCTGTGCTGCTTTTCCGAATCCTCTGCCGAGTCCCGGTCCCTTTTCGCCAGAAGCTCCGTGCCTGTAGCCTGTTCCGTCTTGGGCATTCTTTAGTTCTCTTACACCGTCATTCGGACAGTTGTCATTTATTCCGTCGCCGTCTGCATCCACAAAGTTCTCACAGGTTGTAGCATCCTGAACTCTCTGCATCGCTTTCGTTCCATAGCCTACTGCCAATGTCATTCCACCGATCAGAAGAACCGCTATCGTAATTAACACTATCTTTTTCATCTCTTACACCTCCATATGATTTTTGGTACATTCCCCTTTGACCCCCAATGGTTGGACAAGAAGTTAGAGAATCACGGTTTTACGATCTGAATCGGAGTTTCGTTGTTTAGTTCTTTAAATGCTTTAGGTGTTAAGTAATTCAAAGATGCATGAGGTCTAAGGTTGTGATAGAAATCCATGTAGACTTTGTATTTCTTGAGAACATCCTGCGAATCCTCGAAACGGTTCAGGAATACGAACTCTCTCTGCACATTTGAATGCTGAGACTCAATATGAGCTTGAGAATCTGGATTGTGTCTGTAACCGAACTCCTGGATTATATTGAGCTTTTCAAAGAACCTTCTGACTGCATTGGCTTTGAACTGAGTTCCATTGTCCGTTCTCACTACTTGCGGAAGTGATTCCTGGTAAAGAATCGCTTCTTTGAATAAGGAAATGACATCTCCACTCTTACAGCTGTTGCCAATGAACGAACCTACGATTTCCCTTGAATAGACGTCTATTATGTCCAGTAAAGCGATGTTTCCTTCAGTGATGGTGGATATGACCTTAATGTCTGCTTCCCAGAGTATTCCGGGTCTATTCAATCTATGCACTGTGGAACGTCTTACAGGATGCGTATGTCTGGTGTAGTACTTCCTTACGATCCTCAGCTTCTTTCTCAGTCTGTGCAGTTTCTTGTGGTTGACTATTATCCCCATCTCGTTCAGTAGATACTTGCTCAGTTTCTTGCTGCCGAGGACTTTCAAGTAATACCTTGGATCATATGGATCGTTGAAATAGAAAATCTCCAGGAGTATCTCCTCAAGTTCAATGTCGGTAATCATTGTTCCATCTACCTTATTACAGAAACCGCGAGTTCTATTAGGTGGTTTACCGACCAGGATAACCCTCACTTTCTTTTGATAGTGATAGCTGCTCTTTGGATAAGAAAGGACGAGTAGAACAAACTCAACTGTAAAGCCCAGTCCTATATAATCGTCAGCCAGGAATCTGTCAGTTATTCGGCTTCTCTCTTTTTTTTTTAACGCTTCTTTCAGTATCTTGACCTGCAATTTGTATTCAGCTATTTCTAGCAATAGCTTCTCTTTCTCTGTGAAAGAACCCTTGAGTTCACTTGGATTCTCTCTTATCTTGTCAAGTCCCAGTTCCTTGTATAGAACAGGTGGAATCTTATTTGGATCTCTAATGAAACTTCCAGATCGCGATACTTTAAAGAACGCAGCTTCTCCTTCCTTTCTGTATTTCACGGTCCAATTGTTCAATGTCTTGGAGCTTATTCCATTCTCTTGTGCAATCTCTTCAAGTGTCTTGTCTGTCTCCACAAACTCCTTAGCTAATCTGAGTTTGAACTCAGGATCATAACGCTTACCTCTCGGATGCTTCATCCATATTCACCCCTTCTTAGTCTACTATTCCTTAATTGCTTGTCCAAT
This sequence comes from Mesotoga sp. HF07.pep.5.2.highcov, assembly GCF_003666285.1. Taxonomy (NCBI): domain Bacteria; kingdom Thermotogati; phylum Thermotogota; class Thermotogae; order Kosmotogales; family Kosmotogaceae; genus Mesotoga; species Mesotoga sp. HF07.pep.5.2.highcov. The sequence continues at coordinate 19,289 of NZ_JFHJ01000556.1, forward strand.
TCCCCTGGGGGGTGAATACGATTCTCAGTCTACGGCCCATTTCTTAGAGCCCGCTTAGCATCCGCTTAGAGGTTGCTTAGAAACGTGGTAGCAGGTATGGGTTAGGGGGTTGGAAGAGCAAAGCAAGAACGGTTAGCCGTTGGACGGTTCTCCGTTCCCCGAAAAGGACTGTTGCAAGTTCCAAGATGCAAGTTGTGAGTTGCGCCAAGAAGCAGCTGACCGTCAACGGTCCACCGTCCTCAGAAAACCAGTAGAAGTGATGCCGCTTCCGCGGGAGGAATTCAGAAGCCAGTCTGCTTTCGTAGGTCAGCTCCCACTATGTCGGGCGAAACGACTGCTGTTTGTTTGAAAGAAAATGCTTCACGCAGTGAAAAACAGTCCATGCCCCGGATCAAGGGACGATCCTCTAGAAACTGTTTGAGCTTCTGAATAAGGATTTTAATCCTCCTTGAGGGAGGAGGGCCACGAAGTGGCGGAGGGTGTGAGTCTCCAACGTTTGGAAAAGTTGATGCCCCGACATAGTCCCCTGAGACGGTTGTTCGATGTTCATTCCTGGTTGCTTCTATGAGCATACCTATGGATCACAGACCAAACAACGCGAAGAATGAATTTGTAGTTCAATTGCGAAAAGGCCAACCTATTCTAAACGGTGTTCAAAGTGCACACTCCCCACCGCAAGCGGTCCCCCCCGCTCAA
>NZ_JFHJ01000190.1:0-36266 GCF_003666285.1 Mesotoga sp. HF07.pep.5.2.highcov
AGATCGAGAAAGGCTAATGTAGGAAGGTACTACATTGTTCTTGAAATAGAGGTGTCGGGCAGTGTTCTTTACGCGTCTACCGATAAGGGAGTGTCGATTGTAGACATTAGTACTCCAGATTCTCCTGTAATTCTTCGGGATTTGGAGCTCACCCAGGTCGATGAGATTTCAGTTGAGGGGAGCCTTTTGATAGTTAGATCGGGAAACAGCATGTTAGTTTATGATGTAGAGAAACCTAATGATCCAGTCTTGCTCGAGAGCAGAAAGGAATAGAATTCCATTTTGGAGGTGTTAGCGTGAAGAAATTACTCTTGGCAGTATTAGTTACATTTCTTTCAGTAGCAGTGTTTGGCGTAAGTGACAGCGTACTGGTTATGGCAATTGAAACTGAGCCGGTAGGATTCGATCCGACGCTGGTTACCGCATTTGCATCTCACAGAGTTCTTGAGAACGTTTACGATGGTCTTCTGAAGTATGATGAAAATATGAATCTCGTTCCTAATCTAGCCGAAGATTTCGAAGTGGTGGATCCCTACACAATAGTGTTCAAAATACGAGAAGGCGTAAAATTCCACAATGGCGAGACTTTGACTGTTGAGGATGTTCTCTTTACTTTTGAAAGAATAAGGGATCCCGAAGTAAAGGCTCCAGCAGCCAGTTATTACGGCGAGGTAGAAACAATAAGATCTTTAGACGGAAACAAGGTTGAGTTCAAGCTGAAAATCCCGATGGCTTCTTCGCTTCTTCCCAATTTTGCGGGAGTTAACAGCGCTATACTTTCCAAGAGTTTTGTCGAGTCAGGCGCAAATCTTCAGCTAGAGACAAATGGTACGGGGCCTTTCTACATTGCTGAGTTTGTCGCAGGCAACTACATAAGGCTGAGAAAGAATGCAGACTATTTTGTTGCCGGGCTTCCTTATCTCGATGAAATAAAAATGATGATAATGCCCGAAGAGGTAACAAGAGTTTCCGCTTTAAGAAATGGGGACGTCGATATTGCAAAGATCAGCGAGCCACTAAGTCTTAACCAGTTAGCCTCAGACAAGTTCGTAATTTACAGGACGCCAGTGCTAAGCTATTATTTGCTCGGTTTCAACACGACAAGAGGACCTCTAAGCAAACCGGAAGTTAGAAACGCCCTCAGTTACGCCGTTAGCAGGGAAATGATAGTGAAGGCTGTGGCCTTTGACGAGGCAACAGTTACGGGTCCGTTGAACCCCGAGCTGGATTTCTGGGCTTTGCAACCCAATCAGTTCGAGGAGTATAGTTACAATCCTTCAAAGGCGAAGCAGCTACTTGCAGAAGCCGGTTATCCAAATGGCTTCGAATTTGAGATAGTTGCTGCGCAGAGATACAATTTCGATAAGGTTGCACAAGTAATCCAGGCTCAGCTGGCAGAAATCGGTGTCATTGCAAAGATAAACTTGGTTGAGTGGGGAATTTTCATCAGCAAGTGGAGAGAGAGTGATTTCGATTCTTTCATTTCTATGAATAGCGGATCGATAGATCCAGACATCCAGTTCAACAGGACTTTCCGAACTGGAGGATCGACTAATGTCTTTCTCTATAGTAACCCTGAGGTCGATGATCTACTTGATAGGGGTAGAAGCGAGTCCGATATGAACGCCAGAAAACTGATCTATGAAGAAGTCCAGAGAAAACTCGTGGAAGAATCACCAATACTTTTTCTCTATTCGCCAAACACGTTATTTGCCTCTAATAATTCCGTTAAGGGATTTAGATCATTGGCGAATGAAAGCCTTGTGTTTTTGAGAGAAACAAGCAAAGATTAGTTTCAGAGTAGAATATGGAGTTCGGTTACGTAATCAGGAGGCTGCTATCTGCAGTTCCAACAGTTCTTTTAGTCACGTTCATGGTGTTCATTGCGATTCACATAGTTCCTGGCGATGTGATAGATATAATGCTGGGAACCCAGAATTATCTGACTGAAAGTCAGATAGAGGATCTGTATTCCGAATATGGGCTTGACAAGCCCCTGATTGTTCAGTATGGAATATGGGTTAAGAATCTGCTTTCATTCAACCTGGGCACTTCACTAAGAACGGGCCGACCCGTAACCGAACTGATAAAGGAAAGATTCCCGGTTACTCTTGAACTGGCCGCTTTCTCATTAGGATTTGCACTTTTATTTGGAATCCCCATGGGAATAATCTCTGCAATAAAGAGAAATGGTTTTCTCGATAACTTTGTGAGAGTGATCGGTCTAATTGGTCTTTCGTCCCCATCCTTCTGGGTGGGGGCGATCTTAATTGTGCTGGTTTCTGGTGCCTTCGATAATTTCAACCTATTTGGATATGTGAGTCCGGTAGTCGATCCGTTTTCTAATCTACAGGTGATGTTTCTTCCTTCACTTACAATGGGCTTGATGGTAGCAGCGCAGATTTTGAGAATTACCAGAACATCGATGCTGGATGTACTAAATCAAGATTACGTTAGAACTGCCAGAGCAAAAGGAGTGAGTGCCCGAAATGTAATTCTCAAGCATTCTTTGAGAAATGCTCTAATTCCTGTTGTAACGCTCTCGGGTATTCAGCTAGGCTATCTGCTTGGTGGAACCATAGTAATAGAGAATATGTTTGCCCTTCCCGGAATGGGAAGACTTCTTCTTCAGGTTGTCAATGAAAGAGATTATCCCGTTGTTCAGGGAATTGTTCTTTTTATCGGGATAATAATAGTAATGTTGAATATCTTGGTTGACGTTATATATACACTAATTGATCCTCGTGTCGAGCTACGTTAGGGTGAGCGACTATGCTTAGAGTAATGCGGAGACTTGTGAGTAATCCGATCTACACGATTAGCATGATCATGATCTTTGTCATTGTTCTGATCACACTATTCCCTGGTTTAGTTGCACCATATGACCCGTACAAGATGAATATGGATGCCTTTATGAGCAGGCCTTCTATAGATCATCTGTTTGGTGGAGACCAGTTCGGAAGAGACGTGTTCTCAAGGTCGATGTATGGAATACAGAAGAGCGTAATAATCGCTTCCAGTGCGATTGCTATTTCGGCGATAATCGGTACTATGCTGGGGCTGTTGTCGGGCTATATTGGCGGACTGACCGACCTGATAATCATGAGGATTATGGATAGTCTCTTCGCTTTCCCATCGCTTATTTTGGCACTATTCATAATTGCTCTTTTCGGTTCAAGCATGTCCAACCTAATCTTTGCAATCGGCCTTGTCTATGTGCCGATATTTGCAAGGACCGTAAGGGGAGCAACGCTTTCTCTAAAGGATACTCTTTTTGTGAAGGCTTCTAAGGCGCTTGGAAAAAAGAATATCTCTATAATGCTTAAAGACATTCTTCCAAACATCTCTTCGATCCTGATTGTAACCTTCACCACAAATGTTTCAACAGCGCTTCTAACCGAGGCTTCCCTTGGTTTTCTCGGTCTAGGAGTTCCTCCTCCAGAGCCTACTCTAGGAGGAATGGTTGGCCAGGGAACCTCCTATTTGTTGAGCGCACCATGGATAGTCCTGTTTCCTGGAATGATGATAGCTATAATCGTTTTGAGTCTCAACATCCTGGGGGATGGGCTGAGAGATGTGCTCGATCCTAGAATAAACAGATAATCACCATCTATAGGTCCACAAGGCCGTGGAACTAGTGGAAACTCCATCAACATGGTTCTTCAACATTTCGATTTCCTCAACGCTGTCTATAAGACCTGCAGCAACTATGGTAGTCTCAGGTGCATGAACTCTGATTTTTGGGGCTACCTTCGCTGCGACTATCCCAGGCAGTATCTCAATGTTTCTCACTCCATTGGATACGATCGTTTGAATTCCCTTTTCAACGGCCCTCGAGTCAAGTACGAAAAACCTCAAAAGGCTCTGATGCATCCCGGCATTTACTGCTTGTTTGAATATTCTAAGCTTAGCAGTGATTATTCCATCGACTCCGCTCTTCTTAAGATAAAGAACGCTATCCTCGTCGCCAGAAAGCCCAGAAACAAAATCAATATCCACGAAGACCTTCTTTCCAGCAGCTTTGAATCGATCGATCCTCTCCTGTATTTCAAAGAGCCCACCATTTAGGAAGAAAACCGTTTCCGGAACAACTGATTCTGGTCTCTCTTTTCTGTTCCATAAAGCCGCAATAATTCCTTTTAGCATAAAACCCCTCCTAAGTAGAATAATACACTAAGCGCTGATTTCGAAAGAAGGAACCCTCCTGTTCTCTGAAGGGTCACTTTTTTTCCGGCTGAGTGTATGGAATATGATATAATTCTTTACACGTGGTAGAGTTTATGAGAGAACCACGCCATTTTTGTATGGCGTGGTTTTCTTTTTGGAGGTGCTGGATGCAAGCGGTAGTCATTGGAGGTGGAGTTGTCGGGTCTCTAATCGCTCGAGAACTCAGCAGATTTAGAATTAAGGTTGTTCTCGTTGAGAAATCAGAGGATATAGGACAGGGAGTTACTAAAGCAAACTCTGCTATTCTTCACGGTGGCTATGACGATCCGCCAGGAACATTAAGAGCTAGGTTCTGCGCTCCCGGAAATCTAATGTTTGATAAGCTCGCTGAAGAATTGAAATTCCCTGTAAAAAGGACCGGATCGATTGTCGTAGCAAAGGACAGAAACGAGCTTCCAAAACTTGAGGAGCTACTTCAAAATGGTATCAACAATGGAGTAAAAGATCTCAGAATCGTTGGCAAAAATGAGCTTAGAGAGCTGGAACCTCACATTTCAGATGAATTTAATTATGCCCTATTTTGTGGTACTGCTGGAATCACTGAGCCTGGATGGTGGCAATTGCTTCGGCTATGAATGTTGCCGCAAACGGGGGCGAGGTTGTCGCAGGTGAAGAAGTCATAGGCGGGAAGATCAATGAAGGAAGGGTCACCGAAGTATTTCTAAGTTCTGGCAGGAAGATTGAAGCCGACTTGGTAATAAACGCAGCCGGTCTCTTCTACGAAAAGGTTGCTTCAGCCTTTAACGTGAATGTGCCCCCGGTTCATTTGAGAAAGGGTGAGTATATCCTTTTGGATAAAAAGGCAAGTGAATTAGTAAATATGATAATATTTCCGCTTCCAACCGCTGCAGGAAAGGGAAAATTAGTTGTTCCAACGGTTGATGGAGGAGTTCTTCTAGGGCCGACTTCAGTTGAACTACCCGAGTTTTCGCCGGAAGATGTTAGCACTACTGATTCTGGGCTGACTTCAGTTAGAGAATCTGGAGAATATCTTATCCCGGGAATAGACAATGCAAAGTGGTTCATAAAGTCATTTGCCGGCCTGAGACCTGAAACCGTCCAAAAGGATTTCTACATAAAGAGAGCCGAAGAACTTGCAAACTTCATCACAGTGGGGGCTATGAGATCTCCAGGTTTGACTGCAGCCCCCGCAATTGCGGAATTCGTAGTTAGTATGATCGTTCCAGAAACTGGAATCGATCTGGTTAGAAGAGACGATTTTGTTCCGTGTCTTGAAGAGAGAGTAAAGATAAAGGAACTTCCAGCTGGGAAAGTCTCTGAGATGATTGATGAAAACCCTGCGTATGGGCGAATCGTCTGTCAATGCAATGAGGTTTCTGAAGCCGAGATAGTCCAGGCCATTCGCGATGGAGCAAGAACAATTGACGGGATTAAATTTAGAACTAGAGCGGGTTTTGGAAGATGTCAGGGCGGTTTCTGCAGCTGGAACATTGCGAAGATTCTGGCTAGAGAGCTCAAGAAGGATCTATCCGAAGTTAGACAGAACAGCGAGGGAAGCTGGATAGTTGATGGGAAGGTGAGACAATGAACAGACTCACCACAGACGTTCTTATCATAGGTGGCGGAGCAGCAGGTATGTCATCAGCTCTCAGTGCTGCAAAAACTGGAGCTGACGTTACTCTCCTAGAAAGAGAACCGATTGCAGGAGGTGTCCTAAATCAGTGTATTCATAATGGGTTCGGCCTTCAGTTCTACCATGAGGAACTGACAGGTCCGGAATTTGCCTCTCGCCTTCAACGTGAGATGAGTGAAGAAGGGGTGAGCATGATCGGTGAATCCTATGTCCGGCACATAGACGTGAGGGAGAAAAAAGCAGTTGTGCTTTCTCCTAAGGGAGCATTTGAAATTTCTGCGAAGGCCCTTGTCATATCGAGCGGAGCCAGAGAAAGACCGTTCGGCTCGCTGTTGATACAGGGTTATAGACCGTCAGGAATATTGCCGGCAGGTTTGGCTCAAAGATATGTGAATCTAGAGAATTATCTACCAGGAAAAAGAGCGGTTGTACTAGGATCAGGGGATATCGGGTTGATAATGGCAAGAAGACTGACACTTGAAGGTGTAGAAGTAGTCGCTGTAATAGAACGGATGCCATATCCCGGAGGTCTTACAAGAAACATTGTTCAGTGCCTTGAAGATTATGATATTCCCCTTCTCCTTTCGACAACTGTGACCAAAGTCTTCGGAAAGGGAAGGCTTGAAGAAGTTGAAATAACTAAGGTCGGTGAGAGATTCGTTCCGATACCGGGCACTTCCAGCCGGCTGAAAGTTGACACTTTAATACTTTCTGCCGGGTTGCTTCCACAGGTTGAGGATTTCGATGATGATTTGACTATCGATCCTATCAATAGAGGTTTTGTTGTTTCAAACACAGGTGAAAGCTCCGTAGAGGGTGTTTTTGCGGCGGGAAACAATGTTGCGGTATTCGATCTCGTGGATTATGTAGCCGCCGAGGGCTGGATAGCCGGCCGTCATGCTGCTCTCTATGCGCTCGGCAAGAATACTTCTGGGGACAGGGTTCCCGTTGTTAGGGGAGATAATGTGGGAGTTGTTGTGCCTGGCATAGTGGATATGGATGAGCACGTACGCCTGTATGTAAGATTGAAAAACCCTATGGACGAGGGCACTCTAGTTCTAAAGGAACTAGGGCTCGAGAAGAGTTTCTCTTATGGGGTTCCCAGTGAGATGATTCAGATGGTTATTAAAAAAGAGAAGCTGATGCCTCTTATTGACGCAAAACGGTTAACGGTGGAGGTGCACTAATGGAGAGACACATAACTTGTGTAATTTGCCCGGTTAGTTGCAAAATTTCAGTTAGAAAAAGCGGAAGCGAGTATGAGATAAGGGGTAACAGATGTCCTAGAGGAAAAGAATATGCTTTAAATGAATTAATCATGCCGAAGAGAATACTTACAACAAGCGTAAAAGTCATCAACGGGGAGATTCCCCTAGTTTCCGTGAAGACATCTGGCGCAATTGACAGGTCGATTATAAAGGAGAAAATGGATTTGGTCAGAAAACTTTCAGTTGAAGCTCCTGTACAGATTGGAGACGTCCTTATGGATGATATCGATGGCCAGGGGACTGCGCTCATTGCCACGCGTCCTGTGAAGAGAATTCAAACTTTTCTTCCTTAATCCTACTACTTGAAATAACGTTTGATTCGGGTTAAAATAATCATTGTGTTCCAGCGTGGCTCAATGGCAGAGCATCCGGCTGTTAACCGGACGGTTGGGGGTTCGAGTCCCTCCGCTGGAGCCAGAACTCCCCCTGTTGGGGGAGTTTTTTATATCCAGCTCTGTCCTGGGACCTTGGGAAAGAGTCTTGTTCTTGAAACGTTGTCTAGAGAACAGACATATCTTGTCAGTCTTTCGACACCAATTCCACAACCTGCAGTCGGAACAAGCTCTCCTCCTTCTGCGATATCCATGTACCATGAGAGTTCTTCAGGGTCGTTGCCTTTGAAACCCATTCTTTCAAGGATTCTCTGATGCTCCCATTCTCGTTCTCCTCCGGACAGAGTTTCACCAAATCCATGAGGAAGTATTAGATCCATATCCTTGAGTGTTCTCTTATCTTCCGACAACAAGTCATAGAATTCCCTCTCCCATATTGGGAAATCAATTAACCAAAACGGCTCGCTAAAACTGGCGGATAGTATCGTTTCAAAGTCTTTTCCATACTGTTCATAAGCGTCCATGAATTTCACCGTAGCAAAGGGTTTTGAAGGAATCGAAGGATCCGAGGAAAGAAAATCCATTTCTTCGCTGCAATTTCTCTTTACTGAAAGCATTACTGTAATTATGAGGTCTTCGATGAGAGACATTATTTGCTCTCTCTTTGCGTTCCGGATTTCAAGATCAATTTGACTGAACTCAAAGAGATGTCTTCCTGAAAGTGCCTTTTCCGATGTTTCAAGTCTTACATTCGGAGAAACAATGAAGATCCTTTCGAATGATTTACACGCTAGTTGCTTGTGAAATATCATTGACTGCGTAAGGCGATACTCCTGATCGTAGTAAGTGAACCTTGTGGTGTGAACTTCGTGATTAAGTGGATCGGTGATCGGAGATACAATAGTAGGAAGTAGCTCGACAAAGTTCTTTCCCCTAAGAAAACTGCTTGCTTCTCCCAGAATTGCAGATTTTACTTTAACTGCCGACTTCACAACCGGATCACTAAGGTGCTCCAACACTCTAGAACTGAGTCTCCCGATGCTTTCCATTTTCTCACCCCTTCAAAAATTAAGGCCGATGGATAACCATCGGCCTTCTAATCTTTTTTGTTGAAACGCAAAGATTAACTGACCGATCCCGGCCAGTTATTATTAGAAAGTGCTATACTGTATGAAACTAAAATCAATCTTTCCATATTCCTTCCTCCTGAATGATTCATTCTACCATCTGCAAAGTAACACAGAAAGCATTTCGTTTAAGATTTGTTGAAGTATCTTTGTTAAATAGTGCTCAATCGGTTTATAATACTAGTATGAATATTATTCCAATTTTCGTTCCACATGAGGGTTGCAGAACGCAATGCATATTCTGTAATGAATACTCCGCCACTGGAGTCACTGGAGTTCCCGATGAGAAAGAGATCATTTCCACTGTAGAGAAGTATCTTTCATTCTTTAGACATCCAGAGGATGTGGAGCTTGCATTTTATGGTGGCACATTTACCGGGTTTGGTAATCAGCAGAAGTACCTGGAGGTTGCAACTGAGTTCTTCAAAGCAGGTCAGATAAAGGGGATCAGATTCTCCACCTCTCCGGGGCTCATATCCGAGAGGTTAGTAGAGTATTTGAAACCTTATCCGGTAAACTTTATCGAGCTTGGAGTCCAGTCTTTTGATGATACTGTTCTGGAGAAATCTAACAGAGACCACAACACCAGCGATGTTTATAAAGCAACTCACTTGTTGAATAGCAACGGAATCAAATTTGGCATTCACTTGATGACCGGGCTACCCGAAGACTCAGAGAGTAAGGACATTCACTCGACCAGAGAGGCTATCAGAGTAGGTGCCTCTTCCGTTAGGCTTCATCCTCTGGTGATTTTGAAGGGTTCTCTTCTTGAGAATGAATACAAACTTCGTAGATTTTCGCCTCTTGACCTCCAGGAGTCTATTGAGATTCTCTGGAAAATGTACCTTCTGCTCTCGACATCGAATGTGAAGATAAACAGGATTGGTATCTGTCTGTATGGAAAGCAGATAGACAACGTGGTGGCCGGTCCATTTCACCCTGCGATTGGAGAACTCGTGCGTGATAGACTTTTCCTTGAAATCGTCAGGGCATTTTCCGGGGAAATGAAGAGAAACGAGCTAAGACTTCATAATAAATTCAAACCATTTTTCACAGGTCATAAGAAGGGAATTGTCGAGGAAGCCCGTAAGGAGGGGATTCTTATAGACTTCGCTCACGATGGTGAGGAAATCGATGTTTCTCTTTATATGAGACGGATCAAAGAAAGGGTTCTGGAGGGAGTTTATGCTGAGGCTTAATTCAGTTTACATAAAAGGATTCAAGAGCTTCGCCATGCCAACTAGATTCGAGGTCTCATCGGGCATGACTGCGGTAGTCGGACCCAATGGCAGTGGAAAATCGAATGTTGTTGACGCGATAAGATGGATATTTGGCGAGCAGTCTATGAAAAACATCAGGGCCGACAGCAGGGAAGATGTCATCTTCAACGGTTCAGAGAGATTTCCACCTTCAAACTCCGCTGAAGTCAAACTTGTATTCGAATCAGAGGAAGGAATCTTTTCAATTGCGCGGGAGATATCTAGAGATGGACAGTCGTCTTACAAAGTCAATGACAAACAGTCCAGACTGAAGGATATAAAGGAGCTATTCCAGGGAACCGGTGTTGGAATGGATATATACTCTATAGTTGGGCAGGGACAGGTCGATAAGGTAGTGACGGCCTCGCCATACGAGCTGAGGGCTCTCATTGAAGAGGCTGCCGGTACTGCGGTGTACAAAGAGAGGAAGAAAGAAGCGCTGGGAAAGTTGGCGGCAACGGAAGAAAATCTAAGCAGACTTGAAGACATAATTTTTGAGCTTGGCAAACAACGTAAGTCTCTTTATCTAAAAGCAAAAAGGGCTGAGAAGTTCGTTGAGTATTCTGCGAAACAGAAGGAGCTGAAGAATCTCTTCTTCGGCAATATCGCAAGACTCGAAGAGGAGAAACTTGGGACTCTTAATGGAGATCTAGGAGAGGTTCGTAACGAGTTAAAAGATCTTCAGAAGAAGTTAATTGAAGGCGAGTCTAAATGGTCAGCTTTAAGGGCAGAGTTCTCAGAAGTTGACAAAGAAATCGAAGGGTTCACGAAACTTCTCGAAGAGTATAAGAAACGGCAAAACGACTTGTTGGAGCTCAAAGAGATGTACTCAAGAAGACTGAACGAAAAAGAGAATAGATTGATAGAAATCTCAACCCGGATTGACAATTTCAGATCGGAAATCGAGGATCTCGATAAGAGAAAGGATGAGATTAAGTTAATTATCGAGAGCCTCGAGCAACAGGTTTCAGATGAAGAAACTGCCCTCTCTTTGTCTGAAGAGGAACGGGACTCCCTTTTAAAAAATTACAGCGCGAGAGAACGAGAATGGCTCAAGCATCAAGAGACCTTTGAGTCTATTTCGAAGAGGCTTTCAAAGATTGAGAATGAGCTCGAGAGACTTGAAAATAGCAGGGAAGACACAAGTAAGAGATTGCGCCTAATCGAAAACCAACTGGAAACGAAAAGAGATAGGTTCGAAACCCTCAAGGAAGAAACCGAGTCTCTAGCAAAACAGGGCAAGGAAAGTTCAGATAAACAACGAAAAGTTGAAGCGGAAGTAAGCGCCTCGAAAGAAAGACTCGTTGAGCTGGATGCAGAATTAGAGAAAGCTAGGGATCGTCTTTCAAGCAATGAAAGCGAGTTTAGAAGATCTCAAATGGAAAGGGGCTTACTCCAAAGGCAGCAAGAAGAATATCAGGGATTCTCCAAAGCAGTCAGAGAAGTCTTCTCGAGAAAGGAGAGCTTTGCGGGACTCAGAGATGTTGTTGCAAACATCATACAGGTACCAGAATCCTTTGAAACCGCTATAACAGTTCTTCTAGGATACCGTATGCAGGATATAGTGGTTGACGACTCAATAACCGCAAAGAGAATAATCGAATTCCTCAAATCGTATAAGATAGGTCGGGTAACCTTGCTTCCCATTGACATGATTGAAGGCAGTTTCAGAAATTTCTCAAGGGTTGAGTCGCATCCAGGCTTCATCAACTACGCTGCCAGGCTTGTAGAAATCCCGGATGGTTTCGAGAAACTACCGGTTTACCTTTTCGGAAACTCAATTGTAGCAAGAACCCTTGATGATGCGATTGAAATGAGGAGATCAGAAGGTTTTATTGGTAGAATTGTATCCGTCGATGGCCAGTTGTTGAGTAGCGGTGGATCCATTACCGGAGGGTTTATTGGAGAAGAAACTCGAACCGATCTACTCTCCAGGAAGAGACGGATCCAAGAACTTGTTGAAAGAGAAGACGAACTGGAGAAGCAAATACAGCTCGGTAATAAGCAGATTGAAAGACTTAGGGACGAGATGACAGAGGTCCGTGGATATCTGAAGGCGCTGCAAGAAGAGCTCAATGAATTGGCTTCAAAGGGGGCGGCAATAAACAGAATGATAGCGGAATTGCTGAAATCTGCTCAGGAAGTCGAGGAAGAGATAGCTGAGCTCCAGAAACTTGAAAACGAATATACTAGAAGGATGGAAGAAAATTCTAGAAAGAAGGAAGTTCTTGTTGGAGAACAATCTGCTCTCAAAGAAGAGCGCTCTGAACTACAACGCAAAGTTGAAGAGGAATCTGAAGAGCTTAAGAAACAGAAGAAAGCCCTTGAACAGCTTCAAGAAAAGATTGTCGATACCAGGCTTAGGCTATCCACTCTATACGAGAAGCAGGAACAGTACACAAAGGAACACAGTTCCTTAATTCAAAAGAGCAAAGCTGATCAGGAGAACATCGATCTTCTTTCTCGAGAAGTCTCAGAAGTCGAATCGGAGACGGAACGGCTGAGAAGACAGGTGGCGGATCAGGAAAGAGAGCTAACCTCAGTCAAGAAAGAAACGGAAAACCTCTTTTCGAGCATAAGAAATCAAAGGGAAGGGAAAGAGCAAAGGTTTTCTGCCCTTCAAGAGGCCGAAGAAGAGATAAATGAAATGAAAGCGGAGAGAGAAAAACTTCGGGACAAATCTCACAAACTTGAGATGCACATTCAAGAGAGCGAGATGAAACTGTCAAGAGTGAGAGAAGAATTAGATGAAGTCGAAGAAGAGGTCGAGATTCTTTCCGAAGAGAAACTTCAAGACATCAAGGTGGAACTTGACGATTACGAGAACAAACTAAAGTTTCTTGGAAGCGTTGATCTTGAGGCTATTGATGAGTATGGTGTTGTAGATAGGGAGTATCAAGAACTCGATGAGCAGAGGAAGGATCTAGAAGAAGCTAAAGTAAAACTTATCGAACTGATTGATAAGACAGATGCTAAGGCGAAGAATATCTTCATGGAAACCTTCAACAGTGTGAACGAGAACTTCAATCGGTACATTGAGGAGATTTTCGACGGAGGAGAAGGCGAGATAAAGATAATCCCTGGTGAAGACTTACTTGAGACCGGTTTGGAGATCACAGTCAGGAGACCTGGAAGAAAGATTCAGAAGCTTCAACTCCTATCCGGTGGGGAAAAGGCACTTGTTGGAATAGCCCTTGTTTTCTCGTTACTGAGTATAAAACCCAGTCCTTTTTACGTTTTAGATGAAGTTGACGCTCCACTGGATGATTTCAATGCCGAAAGGTTCAGAGTGTTGCTTAGGAAACATGCCGCCGACACGCAGTTTCTTGTTGTTACCCATAACAAACTTGTTATGGAGGTTGCAAATGTTCTTCATGGAGTGACAATGACAGACGGTCTTTCAAGAGTAATCCCTGTCGAACTGCAGTCGGTTGAGACAGTTATCGGTTAGTGTTGTCGTGTGAAACTAGCCGCCTGTATTCCCTTCCTATAACCAATAACATTCCTGCTCCGACCAGTGCAGAGCCTGTAAAAAACAACATTGAAGGTGAATTTCCGAGAAAAACAATGTCGGCGATTACGGTGAAAACGGGGATTGTGTAGACCCATAGAGTAGCCGCCTTTCCTCCCCAAAGATCTATTCCCTTGTTCCACATTATGTATCCCAGAGCCGATGCAAAAATCCCTAAGAACAAAATGCCTGAGACCGCACCGAAAGAAAAGACGACGGGTCTTTTGAAAAGAAGGATTTCTGAAAGAGCAAAGGGCGCGGAAAAGAGAAGTCCCCAGAGCATTATTTCTAGAGTTGTCCATATCGAGCTGTTGTGAATCTTCTCATAAAAGTAAGTGTATGCCGTCCAGGAGACTGCTGCACCGAAAGAGAAGAGATTTCCTGTTACGCTAGAGCCATCGGCAAATCTTCCCGAATAAATAATCACTGAGAGTCCCGAGAAAGCTACGAGACCCCCCAAGTATTCGAAGAGATCGTACTTTTTTCTTATTAGGTCATAAAGAAGTATGTGAGTATGGGAGCCGTGGATACAATCAAAGAAGCGTCAGCGGCATTCGTCATTGTCAAACCATAATTTTCAAAGAAAAAATAAAATGTGATTCCTGAGAGACCTGCTAAAGCCGCATTCTTGTGATCTACGGTATTGAAAGAACCCCTCTTCTTTAAGGATATGGGAAACAGAATAACGACTGCAATTGCAAAACGAAGAAAAGCTAGCAGCATTGGAGGAAGTGAACTGACGGCCACCTTGGTAAAAATATATGATCCACCCCAAATCACTGCCGTTGTTGCCAGAATAACAAGACCTAGGGATCTTCTATCAGTCTCTTTCATAATCTTTTATACGGTGAATAATGAAGATCTGATCTGATAATCAAAGGCTCCATAATCAGCGCCTCAAACGGTCCGAGATCAACAGATACCGTTCCGAACGACACTTTAAATGCTCTTCCAGTCAACAGATCCTTCATTTCTGTCCCGTTCATAAGGAAACCCTCCTGCAAAAAAACTCTCGATTTTATGTTGTTTGCAGTAGGGTTGACTACGCAAAGAACCATATCTTCCACAATTTCGCCAGTTCTCTTGAAGGATATGAGTGAACTATCGGAAGAAATCAAGGGTTTGAAATTACCCGCTCGAAGTGATGCTTTTGTTTCTCGAATTGCGTTCAGCTTCTTAAAAAGGATCCGCGTCTCTGTTTCCTTCGAAACACTTTGCCAATCCATCGGAGCCCTGTTCTCAGGATCATTGCCTCCATCCATTTCTATTTCCTCGCCATAATAGATCAAGGGAATCCCGGGAAGACAATACTGAAGAACAAGCGCTGCTTTTACCCTCTGGAAGGATCCGAGCTCGTTCTTAAGCCTGGGTACGTCGTGTGAAGAGAGAATAGTCCAGGAATTAGAAATGAAAGTCAAGCCGGCCTCTTTAATAGCCTCATCGATGATTTTCAGTGCGTCATGTCCGGAAAGATAACCGTTGAGAGCCTCCCAGATTACCAGTCGAAAGTAGTAATTCATCAGCCCGTCCAGATGCGATTGCTCGGGCCAACCACCGGGATAGTTCCAGATTTCCCCGATAACAACTGCGTCACTTCTGACCGATTTGGTGGTCGCAACTATTTCTTTCAAGATTCGTGGTCCAAGATCATAGGCAACATCTAACCTCCAGCCATCTATGCCCTTCTTAAGCCAGTGAGCTACAACTGAGTCAGTGCCTCTAAAAACCATGTTTGAAAGGATCGGATTCTCAAGATTGAGCTCAAGAAGATTACATGAGTCCATCCAGCCTCTTAAACCCTTTTTTCCTTCGAAGAAGTACTTTCTGAATTCCTCATTTCCCTGGAGGGCACCTGGTTCCTCGAATAGCTCAAGAGAGTTGGCCCATTTTCCCGAAGCTCCAACGTGATTGAAAACTCCGTCCAGTATTATACTGAGCCCCTTCGAATGAGCAGTCTCGACAAGTAGAAGGAATTCTTCTTCCGTACCAAAGTCAGGATCTATCTTAAAATAATCAACAGTGTCATACTTATGATTCGTGTGTCCCCAGAATATTGGATTCAAATAAAGAGTGTTCGCGCCAAGGTCTCTTATGTAATCTAGCTCTTCGGTTATTCCCGCAAGATCACCTCCCCAGAAATCATATTGATGACTACCGTCTACGGAAGCAACGGGTTTTTCTCCCCAATCTCTAACGTCTTGCTTTGGAAGCTGATAATGACCTTGTTCGCGTTTTTGAAATACGTTCTTTCCATAGCCAATCTTGAATCTATCTGGGAATATCTGATAGACGATAGAATCTCTTTGCCAGTCTTTCATCTTTTCTCCTCCAGGAATTCATTGGCATAAGCAAGATAGACCATTCCAAGGAAAATGTTGTTTCTGATGGACCAGAGCTCTTGGGGTTTAATATTTATCCTGGATTGCTTCAACCAAGAATTCAAAGTCCAAAGCGTCATCTCGTAGATTTGCATCAGCCCCCTTGAATGCACATAGTCAGAAAATGATTCATCAATACTTCTTTCTTCCATCAAAGCAAAGGGATTCAAAGAGGATTCAACTACCATGATTGATAGTACAACTTCCGGGTCCAGTCTAGACAAATCTAGAGTCTTAATTTCGCCTCCAACTATAATATCAACTTTCACATTTGCAAATTCCATTAAGGCATTGTAAATCTCCTCTGATAGGCGATTCTTAAAAATTGCGGATCTGTCAGAAAGTAAACTGCTGGACTCAATTAACGAAGCTATCTTAGTTTCTAAGTAGGGACATTTCCTCTTTGCATTTTGCTGTGAAAGATCTGATATTGTTTGGTTGCAAACGAAAAGATCGTTCTCCGAAACATTGTGCATCTTTACTGAACTGCTCAATCTATAATTCAGTGAGCCGCTCTTGTCAGTGAAATATCTGTATGCTTCAACCACACGGTCATCGTACTGGTAAGATGGGCTTTCAAGAATGGACTTATAATCGGCTCCAAGGCCTGCATTATAAAGCACGGAGAGAGCTGCAACTCTGTCAAGTCTATTCTTTGCGCTAAGGGAAGTAAGTATCAATGAAAAAATGATGATCGATGCAAGAAGAATCGAAAGCACGATCATGTCAATTTTCTTACCCTTGTCCATATTCCACCTCGCGGCAATTATAGCAGAGAAAAAGCCGGGTTGCCCCGGCCTCTTGATTATTGACTCTACCTCTTTTTCTTCTCGGGTTTATCGAACTCACAAACACCAACCGGACATCCCGGAGAGTTAGATGAGAGAGAAACTCGTCCTTAAACCTGTCGAGTATAGATCGCAATGGAATTGGGACAGACTGGCCGAGGCCGCAGAAAGATGATTCTTCCATTGTCTCAGATATGTCATATAACTGGTTGAACATCTCCACAGTTCCTCTTCCCTTTGAGAACTCATCAAGAATGTACACGATTACACGGGTTCCTTCCCTGCAAGGAGAACACTTTCCGCAGGATTCGTGAGCGAAGAACTCCATGAGATTCTTTGCGATATCAACTGCGCAATGAGTTTCATCGATCGCGAGGATTACTCCGGATCCCAGGGATGCACCAGATTTCTTGAAGGAATCAAAATCCAGCTCAGCATCCATCTCTTCTGGTTTAATGAAGGTTCCCGCAGCGCCGCCTGTTTGTACCATTTTTAGGGTTCTGCCCTTGGGGATGCCTCCCCCAAATTTGTGAACAAGATCTCTCACGGAAGTTCCCATGGGCACTTCAACTATTCCTCTCTTAACAAGATCCCCGCACAAAGAAAATACCTTTGTTCCCGGTGATGATTGTGTCCCTATCGACCGGAACCAACCTGCTCCCTTATCTATTATTGGTGGAACACAGGCAAAAGTCTCGACATTATTGACTACTGTTGGCTTATCGTATAGGCCACTTACAGGAGGATAAGGGGGTTTCAGCCTAGGTCTTCCCGACTTGCCTTCTATAGACTCTATAAGAGCAGTCTCTTCGCCACAAACGTATGCTCCTGCACCCAGTCTGACAGAAAGATCGAATGAAAACTCCGTTCCGAGAACTGACTGTCCCAAAAGCCCGTATTCATACGCCTTGCTTATCGCGTCCCTTAGACTAGATACAGATTCGAAGTATTCTCCCCTGATATATATGTATCCCTTACTTGCACCTACAGCGTATCCAGCAATAACCATGCCTTCTATAACTGAATGGGGATCACCCTCCATGATTAACCGATCCTTAAATGTCCCCGGTTCGCCTTCGTCAGCGTTACAGATCACGAACTTCTCATCGGATCTGACTTTCTGAGTAAACTCCCATTTCAGTCCCGTTGGAAAGCCGGCCCCTCCTCTTCCTCTGAGGTTGCTCTTCTTCAGCTCTTCTATGACTTCCTCAGGAGTCATTCTCAATGCCTTTGCGAGGCCCTGATATCCATCTAGCGCAATGTACTCTTCAAGATTTCGCGGATCGATAGAACCGGCGTTTCTCAGGACGATTCTCACTTCACTCGTTGATTTGGTAGCTTCAACACTTCCTCCAGAATCGAAATCCGCAACGACCAGATCTCTTACTTTTCGACCCTTTAGAAGGTGTTCCAGGACAATTTTCTCAATGTCTACTTCGGACTTTGCAGAATACATTACATCATCGGGGAGTACAAGAAAGAGAACCCCTCTTCCATACTCACCGAAAGAGCCAGTTTCAAGAATCTCTACCATGGAACTCAGGTTGTAATTCTCGACCAGAGTATTGAGATAGTTCTTTAAGTGCCTGGCACCTAGGAGCAAGCTGTTCGAATCTATAGATACGAGAACCGTGATTGGTTTGCTCATGATTACTCACTCCTTTCCCTTGAGACGATCTCGCGTATTATTTCGGAGACTCTTTTTGGGGTAAGGTTTCCATATGCCTCATCATTTATCATCATAACGGGGGAGACTCCGCAGAGACCGAGACAACTAGTTTCTTCCAGCGTAAACAAGCCATCTTCAGTAGTCTCACCGAAGCCTATCTCAAGCGTATTTTTCAAAGAATCTATCACCGCCTGTCCACCTGTTACATGGCAGGGAAGGCTCTTGCAAACCCTGACGACGTACTTGCCTCTCTTGTGAGTTGAGAACATCGTGTAAAATGTAAGAACCTCATAAATCCTGGAAAGAGGTGTCCCAGTCAATTCCTTCAACACTTCTGCCGCTTCGATTGGAATAAAGTTGCCGTAATGATCTTGAATTGTGTGAAGAGTATTTATTAGTACGTCTCCCTTCTCAAGGCTCTGACCACTTATATCTTCATAGATTCTTGTTACAGTCAAACGGACATCTTCAGCAGACATATAAGTTCCTCCCTTCAATCCTCTTCGAAGTAGCAAAGAAACCCCCGATGAAGAGGGTTCCAAAAAGTTCACGGAGATACTTTGCTGATCGCTCCAAATCTGCAGACTGCAAGACAACTACCGCATCTAGTGCAGATTTCCGGATCTATTTCATGGGGTTTTCTTACCGAACCGCTTATCGCTTCCACAGGGCAAACTCTTGAGCAAGCGGTACAACCCACGCATTTTTCTTTGTCTATCACTACACGTGTCAGAGATTTGCACTTCTTGGCGGGGCATCTTCCGTCCTTCACATGTGCTTCGTATTCGTTCCAGAAATAACGCATCGTCGATATTACCGGCTGTGGAGCCGTCTGGCCAAGTCCACAAAGAGAAGTTGCCATGATGTTCTCGCCAAGATCTTTCAGAAGTTGGAGATCTTCCATAGTACCTTCCCCACTAGTAATTCTTTCAAGGATTTCAAGCATCCTTCTCGTTCCATCTCGACAAGGCGTACACTGACCGCATGACTCTTCGACCGTGAACTCAAGGAAGTATTTTGCAACATCGACCATACAGCTGTCTTCATCCATTACAATCATTCCACCGGAACCGATTATAGTTCCCAGTTTCTTCATGTTGTCGTATGTTATTGGGGTATCGATCAGTTCTAAAGGAATGCATCCTCCGCTTGGTCCTCCGGTCTGGATTGCTTTCAGTTTCTTCCCACCGGGCACGCCCCCGCCTATTTCGAATATCAGCTTTCTCAAAGTGATTCCCATAGGTACTTCGACCAGGCCCGTGTTTTTAACATTCCCGGCAAGGGCGAAGACCTTGGTTCCTCTCGACCCTTCTACCCCAAACTGGCTGAACCATTCGCCGCCATTATTGATTATGGGTGGTATATTGGCAAAAGTCTCTACGTTGTTCAGAAGGGTAGGTTTTTGCCAGAGTCCTTTATTTGCGGGAAAGGGAGGTTTAACTCTTGGTATTCCCCTCTTCCTTCAATCGAATTGATCAGTGCAGTTTCCTCGCCGCAAACAAATGCGCCTGCTCCGATTCTGATCTCGAGGTCGAATGAAAAGTCAGTACCAAGAATGTTTTCGCCCAGGAAACCATATTCTCTAGCCATTTTCATAGCGTGAGTAAGCCTTTCGATTGCCAGCGGATATTCAGCTCGTACATACACGAAACCCTTCTGAGCACCAACAACTCGTGCAGCAATAGTCATGGCTTCAACTATCGAGTGGGGGTCACCCTCAAGGACCGCTCTATCCATGAATGCGCCAGGGTCACCTTCATCCGCGTTACAAATAACGTATTTTGTGTCACCTTCCGCCTTTTTAGTGAAGTCCCACTTCATCCAGGTTGGAAATCCTGCTCCGCCCCTGCCCTTAAGTTCACTCTTCCTGAGTATTTCGATTACATCGTCAATACCAATTTCAAAAAGGACTTTATGCAGCGCGAAGTAGCCATCTCTAGCAATGTACTCATCTATGGAAAGAGGATCGATTACTCCCAGGTTTCTGGTCGCAATTCTCACCTGCTCTGTGAAAAAGGGCAGTTCCTCCTGAGGTCTCTCTCTTAGATCCCCCGCATCTCCTCTGTAAAGTAGATCTTCAACTACTCTACCCTTTAGAATATGCTCTTCTACAATTCGAGACGCGTTTTCTGGAGTGATCTTCTGATAGAAGACACCTTCAGGGTAAATCACAAGCATTGGGCCGAGGTCGCAAGCGCCCATGCATCCAGTTTCTACAACTCTGACAACGTTATCTAGCGAATACTTTCTCAGGGTTTCCTCAAAAATGCCTTTGACACTCTTCTCGCCTGCCGAAATGCAGGCCCCTCCAGCACAGATCAGCACCGTGTTTTCAACTGCGGGCACCCGTAATCACCTCTTCGTTATAGTTCTCCTCTTTTCACTATAAGATCTCCGACAACTTTTCCCCCGACTATGTGTTGTTCGACCACTCTCTTTGCCTGAGCCGGGGTAACATGTCCATATATTATTGGATCGGATCCTTCAAGATGAACCTCTATTGTTGGTTCAGCATCGCAGAGACCAAAACAACCTGACTGAACGACGGAGACATCGTCGATTCCCTTTTCTTCAAGTGAATCAACTATTGCCCTAAGCGTATCCTTTGCACCCGCAGCAATTCCACACGTACCCATTGCCACTATCACTTTTCCTCTTTTGCCTGAGTTACGCATCTTAAGGCCCTTCATTGCGTTCTCTTTGATTTTCATAAGTTCCTCAAGGCTCTTAATCTTCGCCATTACTCGGCCCTCCTGTATTTGTCCAGAATCTTGGAAACCTCGTCTGGGCTGACTCTTCCGTAGTAATCATCTTCGCCAATCAAGACAACCGGGGCCATACTGCAAGCACCCAGACATCTGACAGCATGAATCGAAAAAAGCCCATCGGAGGTTGGTTCGTTCATTTCAACATTCAGTTCGTCTTGAAGTCTTTCGAGAATTTTATCTGCACCCTTAACATAGCAGGCAGTTCCCAGGCAGACTTTTATTTGATTTTTCCCCTTTGGTTTCATGCTGAAGAAGTTATAAAAAGTAACGACTCCATATACCTGACTCAAAGGAATATCTAGTTTCTCTGACACGTGTTGCTGGAGTTCTTCGGACAAGTACCCGAAGATCTCCTGTGCTTTGTGGAGTACATTAATTAATACCCCCGTGTTGCCTTTCACCGAGTCTATGTACTCGTCAAGCTCTTTATAGAGCTGCTGGCATTCCGGGCAATTAACAAGAGACAAACCATGCACCTCCTTTGAGGAAAGAATGTTATTTATTTCACACATGCATTATAACATGCACCTAGAGAAATGGGCTGATTCCTGTGTTAAAATAACCCATGTTCAAGGAGCCTTATGAGGAGGAGATTAGATGGATCTAGAATCCTTTGTCCGTGATGTTCCAAACTTTCCTAAGGAAGGTGTAGTTTTCAAAGACGTCACTCCATTGTTAAAGGATCCGTTGGCTTTTAGAGAGTGTATATTGAGGTTGTCGGAAAAAGCGATGAAAGTTGATTTCAATATAATGGTGGCTCCGGAAGCAAGAGGTTTCATTTTTGCGGCTCCTCTTGCTTTTGAGATAGGAAAGGCCCTTGTACCGGTTAGAAAACCGGGGAAGCTTCCATATAAAACAAAGGAAATCGAGTATGAATTAGAGTATGGTAGAGCCACTCTTCAAATGCACGTAGATGCAATCAACAGAGGAGACAGAGTTCTTATTGTAGACGATATCCTGGCCACAGGTGGAACCATGCAGGCGATTGCTGAAATGATCGAAGAAAGCGGAGGAGAAGTCGTTGAAATTCTTTGCCTGGCAGAACTTGGATTTCTTGAACCTAGAAAGAGGCTATCCAGGTACAGTGTGGAGACTCTTATTACTTACTAGTGGAGGTTTGAAGAATGCTTAAATATGACTTCTCATTTGCGTTTAAGGAAACTCTTGAGAGCGGGTTGTCCTTTGATGAGATATTTGATATTGGGAAAGCCTTATCTGCCAACTTTGAAAAGGTTTTTCAGCCGCTTCCTGGTTTTCTTAGGATTCTTGACGATGACGAGATCCTTGAAGAAGTTGGGGCTCTCAAGTCTTGGCTTCAGAGGTTCGAGAACTTTGTCGTCATAGGAATAGGAGGATCGGCCTTGGGAAATCAAGCCCTTCATTCCTCGCTCAAACCAATCAACTGGAACTCTCTTAGTAATGAAAAGAGGGGAGGAAAGGCCCGGATTTTCCTTCTGGACAACGTAGATCCAGACCTGATAGCCTCTGTTCTTGGAGAACTTGATCTTGCTCACACGGTGTTCAACGTAATATCAAAGTCGGGAACAACTGCCGAAAGTATGGCCAACTATCTGGTTGTCAGGGGTTTACTCGAAAAACTAGACCTTCCTGTCAAAGAGCATTTCATATTTACGACCGACAAGGATAATGGTGTTTTAAGACAAATCGCAGACAATGAAGGGATAAGATCTCTGACGATTCCAGATGATGTAGGTGGGCGTTTCAGCGTTCTTACCCCCGTTGGATTGCTTTCTGCAGTCGCTGAGGGAATAGATATTGAGCAAATCTACGAGGGTGCAAGGTTTGGCAAGGAAAGGTATCTGAGGGATGATTTGAAATCAAACCCAGCCGCTGTCTGTGCTCTTATTCATTACGCGTACTTGAAAAAGGGGCACAATATCTCAGTAATGATGCCTTATTCAAATAGGTTATACACTCTCGCTGATTGGTACAGGCAATTGTGGGCAGAATCTTTGGGAAAGAAATTCGATCTTTCCGGAAGAATTGTCCATACTGGTCAAACCCCTGTGAAATCTTTGGGCGCGATCGACCAGCACTCTCAAGTTCAGCTTTATAATGAGGGGCCAAAAGATAAGGTTGTTACACTGGTGAAGGTTGAAGACTTCGTGAATCAACTTACAATACCTTTCATCCATTCCGATATCGAAGCTCTATCGTATCTTAATGGAATCGGGGTTGGGGAGCTTTTAAATGCAGAACTCAGGGCAACTTCTATTGCTCTCGTTGCAAACGGTGTGCCGAACATGACGATTATCTTCCCTCAGATAGACGAAGTTCATGTAGGCGAGTTTATTATATCTTATGAGATACAGACGGCTATCATGGGGTTTTTGCTGAAAGTAAATCCATATGACCAGCCAGGAGTGGAACTGGGAAAGAAACTTACATACGCTCTTATGGGAAGAAAAGGTTACGAGGAAATAAGGGATAGATATGAGGAGAAAACCTCATGGAGGTTTGAACTATGAAGTCAGAGCTATTAAGAGTTCTTGAGGGTTTTTCAGTTGAGGAAGTCTTCTACACTTCGGGAGAACCAATACCTACCTTTGTGATAGTTTCGATGGAATCTGAGGATCTTTTGAAGAAGATTGGAGAAATGGAGGAAATCGAGGCAGACATCATTGTGATAAGCCTGAAGAGAAGAAAGAGCTGAAGAATGCAAGCAGTGAGTTGTCAAGAGTCGTGCTGAATGTTATCGAGTCGGGAGAAAAGCTTCTGTAATGATTGTTGGTCTTGTGGGAAAAGCGGGGAGTGGCAAGTCAACGGCTGCAGAGCGTCTGGCCAAATCAAAAATGGAGTTAATCTCTCTCGATAAGCTCGGACACGACGCGCTGAGAGAAGAACAAGAAAGCCTGGTCAACTCCTTTGGGAGAGGCATTTTGACGTGCGGTAACGTTGATAGAAAGAAGCTATCCAGAATAGTCTTCGAAAACTCCGATCTTCTTACAAAGCTGAATAAGATAGTCCATCCTGTGATAAAGCGAAAAGCCCTGGAGATCGTCGGTAGGGATTTTTCAGATCACTATATCTTTGACGGAGCTCTTATCCATGAAATTGGACTCGCTGAGTATTGCGACAAAATCATATGGTTTGAATGCCCGAACGAGATAGCGATCGAGAGACTTATGAAGAGAGGAATGAGCAAATCACGTGCAGAATCGATTCTGGCCTCACAGCAATACCTCGATTCGATAAAAGAGTCTGTAGATGCTGTAGTTACTACATTAGGCAGTAGTGAAGAGACTTTCGAGAAACTGAGATCGATTCTTTTTGAGTGGGGCATAGTGGTATAATTTGGTTACTTAGAAATTCTTTATAAGGAGGTAGGGAAATGCGCAAGAGACTGATTCTCGCTTTGTTGATTGTATCTTTTGCTGTTTTTACCTTTGCTGTGACGGAGATCGAATTCTGGCACGCGATGGGCGGCGCGCAGGGAACAACAGTCAATGAAATTGTAGCATCCTTCAACGAGGCCAACCCTGATATCTTGGTGAAGGCAATCTATGTTGGTAACTACAGTGCTTTGCAGCAGAAACTCCTGGTAAGTGCGGAAAGCAAGACATTACCTGCTCTTTCTCAGGCTTACGGGAACTGGACTGCCAGACTTATACCTCGAGATGCTGTTCAAGAACTGAATTCCTTGATTTCCGATCCCGAAGTTGGCTTGACGGATGAGGAATGGGATGCCATTTGGAATCCCTTCAAGAAAATGGTCACCTGGGGTGATACAGTATATGCCCTTCCTTTCAACAAAAGTACTTACGTCCTTTATTACAACACTGACCTCTTTGAGCAATATGGGCTTGAGGTTCCTAAGACAATGGACGATCTTCTGTTTGCAGCGATGATGCTTACTGAGGACAAGAACAACGACGGTCAGATTGATCAATATGGCTTTGGTTTCAGAACCACGATCGATCATTTCATGATATTCCTGAGAGCCAATGGTGGAGAAGCAATCGATATAAAGCCCGATGGCTCGGTTGAAGTAACTATCAATTCTCCTGAAGCAAAAGAGGCTCTTCAGTTGATGTACGATATGGCTCATACCTACAACGTCGCCCTTTTCCAGGGTGGTTACCTGGACGCACCATTCGGGGACGGCCAGATAGCAATGTTTGTAGAGACTATTGCGTCGGCTTCTTACGTTGATTCAGGTTCCAGAGGAAAGCACGGCTGGGCATGGGCTCCCGTTCCAATGTGGAAAGTCCAGGCTCCTCCTTTTGCCGGAACAGATGTAGTGATGTTCAAAGGGATTTCTCCTGAACAGAAGGCTGCTGCTTGGAAATTCATGAAGTATCTCATAAGCCCGGAAATACAGGCTTATTGGTCGGTTAAGACAGGATATATGCCTGTTACCGAAATTGCTTTGACAACCCCTCAATGGAAGGCCTACGAGGAACAGAACCCGACTGTAATGGTTCCTATTAGTCAGATCCCTTACGGTTCGGTCGATCCTAATGTTGCTCTTTGGGATGACGTAAGAAACATTCTTGGAACAATGGTAGGAGATGTAATCAACCAGAAGAGAACCGTGGAAGAAGGGCTGGCATGGGCAGAGCAGGAAATTCTCTTGAAAGTTGCTGAGCAACAATAAACAAAGCATTGAGTAGGGAGGCCTATGGCCTCCCTTTTTTGTTGAATTCAGAAGAATGAAAGCAGAGGTTCAGGATCTAGTTTGGAATAATCAGTTCTTGAACTCATGAACAAGAACAGACAGAATTTCATTTCGGTTCGGAGATTATTTTCATCGGCTGTATGTGGAGTTCTACCCTCTTAAGGTAGAATTGTCTCGAATGTTTTCAATTTCCGGGGTACCATCTTTGAGAGGCGGGAGTAAATGAAAAAGTACTTTCATGTATTCAACTTCTACGCGTTTTCGTTCTCAATACTACTTTACTTACTAAATTCATCGATCAACACTAAAGCGGCCGAATGGGGTCTGTCATATATGGTAATTGGTTTGATCAACTTCATTGGCTGTGTTTTTTACGTAATCTCTGCCCTGGTATTCGGAAGAATGGGAGACAGAACCGGTTTTAAGCGAAGTTTGTCAATTGGCATGTTTATCATGACAATCGCTCTTTTTCTTGGTTTCTTCTGGAGCCGACCTGTAGATATAGTGATAGCAGCCACTGGGGTGAATCTCTTTTTTGGATTCTTTTTCCCGTCACTAGAAGGGTTGCTTTCGAAGTCGGAAAAGAGTATTGGAATTGATTCGGCTTCGACCGTTGTTCGTTTTGTCCTCTCGTGGAGTGCAGGTAACATTGTTGGAATGGCTTTTGGGCCATTTCTTATCCAGAGGTTCCCGGCAGCTATCTTTTCTTACGGAATTGCTCTCTGTGGACTCGGTAGCATACATGTGAGATCACATCTCAAAAGACACGGCGAATCCCTTCCCGGTTCTTTTGCCGAAACATTCAGTTCGTCATTCAGTGAGATTGATCTCCCAAGGCTAGAGGAGTACAGAAAAGTTTACAGATTTACTTTCTTGCTCGCAGGTATAATCTATACAAGTGGAATGGCACTTTTCCCTAAGCTAATATCTTCAACAGGCATACAGCTCCAGAATGTGGGTTTCTTGACAGTAGGTGCAAACGTCGGGGTCTTCCTTTCTTTTGTCTTCCTGAGCCTCTTTCGTTTTTGGGTTGGTAGTCCTGAATTATCCTTCATTACCATGATAACTGTCTTTGGAGCGGCCGTTGCCACATTTTTCCTTCCAGAGAGTCCAGTCACGTTCTTCCTTGCCACTCTGTTTTCAGGTGCAACCTATGCGGTTCCCTACATATTTGCAATCTTCTACGGCCTTACCTCGAAGGAAGACGATCATGGTAAGCAGGGAGGCATTCACGAGTCTATGGTAGGTATTATTTTCGGTGTCGGACCGCTATTGGGAGGGTATTTTCTCCAGTTATGGCCCTCTTTGAAGAGCGTAGGTCTAATGTCGATAGGTTTGATAACGGTAATTATTATCAGTCAAATGACCTTCTTGTTTAAGAATAATGTTAAGCGGCAGTGAACTTCAATAAGTGGTTGTCGCAAATTATAATTGTCTTCAAATCAAGTTCTTAAGTTAAGTCAATCTTCACGAACCAACCTTGCGTTGTGAGAAATAGCTTTCCAGTATGTGGTATAGTATACTAGTTATGGTAGTCTTGTGTTTGAATAATTCTGGTTAGGATCTTGACACAACCATCTCTATCTACTTGAGCAAAGAAAAATCTTTAGTCAGAAACTTAATACTCGTTCATAAGAAAGGGTCTTAACCGTACTCCATTTTTTTGGCCGATTATGGAAGGAGAGATTTATGGGTTTCTTTGAGTATCTGGGACGGAATTACGATTTGGTTCTTATTGAGTTACTCAATCACATAAAGATAATTGCTATAGCTATCCCGATCGCGATTGGGATTGGTGTTCCCATCGGGATTGTGGTTTCGAGGAGCAAAAGGGCTTCTTCTATTGCCCTATATGGAGCCGGAATTCTTATGACAATTCCCAGTCTTGCGCTGTTCGGTTATATGGTAGTCCTCTTAGCGCCACTTAAGGCTGGAATAGGTGTTACGCCAGCTGTGATTGCTTTAGTAATTTACTCATTTCTTCCCGTAATAAGGAACACGGTTGTCGCTGTGAATTCAGTGGATCCCAGAATGATTGAAGCAGCCAGAGGAATGGGGATGACCAACTGGCAGATCCTCTTCAGGGTAAGACTTCCGCTCACTATACCGATTATAATGGCAGGCGTAAGAAACGCTGCTGTTATGGGTGTAAGTGTAGCCACTATCGCGTACCTTATCGGCGCAAGAGGACTTGGGTACTTCATCTTCTCAGGGCTAGGCAGGTCAAATTTCAATATGGTTCTTCTGGGAGCTCTGATAGTTTCCATACTGGGAATAGGAACAAACTATGGTTTGCTCGCTCTAGAAGAGATCATCACTCCCAGAGGACTGAAAATCGAGAGGGAAAAGTGAGGTGGAACATAGATGTCTATAGAATTCAAAAATGTCGTTAAAGAATACGAAGAAGGATTCAAAGCAGTCGACAACCTCAGTATTACCTTTGAGGACAAGAAGTTGACAATACTAATAGGTCCCTCCGGCTGTGGGAAGACAACCACTTTGAAGATGATAAATAGGTTAATTGAGAAAACCGATGGAGAAATTGTCGTTGACGGGACATCGCTTGATGAAATCGATCCGATTAGACTGAGAAGAAGCATCGGATACGTAATCCAAGAGATTGGTCTTTTTCCTCACATGACAGTTTTCGATAATATTGCTGTCACTCCAAGATTGATGAAGTGGGATGAATCAAGAATCAAGAAACATGTTTTTGAATTGCTGGACCTTGTAAACCTCGAACCTTCCGACTATGCAGAGAAATACCCAGCCCAACTTTCGGGAGGACAACGTCAAAGAGTAGGAGTAGCAAGAGGTCTAGCTTCCGATCCAAAAATAGTTCTTATGGACGAACCTTTCGGAGCAATAGATCCGATTAACCGTGAAAAGCTTCAGGACGGGTTTCTCGAAATTCAGTCGAAGATAGAGAAGACAATTATCTTCGTAACTCACGATATCAGGGAAGCAATCAAGCTGGGTGACAAGATAGCGATTCTAGACGACGGAAAACTGGTGCAATATGCCGATACAATGACGGTGGTTCAGGAACCGGCTAATGAGTTTGTTGAAGATCTTCTTGGCGCAGATAGGGCGTTGAAGGGTCTTGAACTCGTGCGAGTAAGGGAGACTTACGTTCCTGGCGGAAAGTGGATCGAAGACACAGGTGATTGCAAGGTAAAAAAGGCAAAGGATTTTCTCGTTAACGAGGGAAGAAAATTCGCCTACGTTGTTGATGGAAGCAAAAGACTCAAGGGGTATGTTATGTTGAAACAGCTAAGCAAGGCGTCTGATGAAGAGCCCCTAAAGAAGTACTTGAGATCTATCGAGACCATACAACCTCTTTCGAATTTGATGGAGGCGATGTCATTGATCATGAATACCGGGCTTTCCTCACTGCCGGTCGTCGACGATAAGGAGAGGCTACTTGGAATCTTGAGGTTCAAGGATCTTGTAAACCTAGTAGGCTCTTATGAGTCGTCTGATGAGGAGTGAGATCATGGAAGTCTTAGAATATATGTTCGAGAATTCTGGCTACATTATGGAAAGGCTTCTTGAGCACATTTTCATCTTCCTTACTTCCTGGAGCATGGCAGTAGTGGCAGGGGTTGCAATTGCGATTTTTGTTACCAGGCCAGGGCACAGAAAAGCGGGCAAACTGGTTCTGTCGATCACCGGAGCAACTCAGGCCGTTCCCAGTATCGCAGTGATCGCTCTTGTTTTCCTGTTCATGGGAATTGGAGCCGCTCCAGCCGTAGTTGCTCTCTTCCTTTATAGTCTAGTACCGGTAGTCTTCAATACTGCATCCGGCTTGATGAATGTCTCGATGATGATGAAAGAGGCGGCTAAGGGAATGGGAATGACTAACAGGCAGATATTGTGGAAGGTAGAAATGCCTGTAACGGTTCCGACAATGTTATCTGGAATTAGGAGTTCGGCGACGATAAATATTGGTACTGCTGCGATTGCCGCATCAATTGGAGCGGGTGGTCTGGGAGAGATCATCTTTACTGGCCTTCGTATGACAAGGGGTCCAATGATAATTGCAGGAGCCATTCCTGTAACGATTTTGGCGATAGCAGTAGACATAATCCTAGGTTTTTCGGAGAAGGCTCTGACTTCGAAAGGCCTCAAAATTTAGGAAACATGGAGGTGTTTAGTTTTGAAAAGACTATTTCTTATTACGTTGGTAGTATTGATGGCAACGGTTATGTCATTCGGTCAGACAAGACTGAATGTTGGAGCAAAGAACTTTACAGAGCAGTACATTGTCAGTAGCATGATTTCGCAGCTTCTGGAAGATGCCGGGTTCAGAGTGACCGAGAATTTTGGGATGAGCTCATTTGTTGCAAGAAGTGCACTCGAAACCGGGCAGATTGACCTTTATGCTGACTACACAGGTACGGCCTGGCCAACATATTTGGGCCACGAAAAGATGATTAGAGATCCTCATGAACTTTACGAGGCAGTAAAGGCCGAAGATCTCGAAAATGGTATTGTATGGCTCGACATGGCAAATTTCAACAACACTTATGCCCTTGCCGTTAGAAGAGATTTCGCTGCTGAGCATGGGCTCACAACACTCGAAGATCTGGCTGAGCTGACTCATGAAGATCCGGATCTTCTCTTTGGAATTGTATACGAGTTCCTTGAAAGAGACGATGGATTTTGGCCTATGAGTGAGGCATATGGTTTTGCCGTGGAGAAGAGACAAGTCAAGACAATGGAAATCGGACTGACATATGAGGCACTAGACAAGAACCAAATCGATGTTGCAATGGTCTTTTCTACTGATGGAAAATTGGAGAAGTACAATCTTCTAGTGCTTGAAGATACTAAGAGTTTCTTCCCATCATACAACCTAGCTGTTACAGTACGGAAGGAAATATTAGAAAACAATCCCGAAATTGAGGAGATCTTGAGGCCAATCTCTGTCTATCTTACTGAACCAATAATGACAAGGCTTAATTATCTGGT
The DNA here is from genome assembly GCF_003666285.1 of Mesotoga sp. HF07.pep.5.2.highcov. Classification (NCBI taxonomy): domain Bacteria; kingdom Thermotogati; phylum Thermotogota; class Thermotogae; order Kosmotogales; family Kosmotogaceae; genus Mesotoga; species Mesotoga sp. HF07.pep.5.2.highcov. Next base: position 30,535 of record NZ_JFHJ01000190.1, read on the forward strand.
TGACGCTGCAGGTTATGAGCCTGATGAAGTTGCTGAAGGATTCCTAAAAGGATTGGGCCTTATAGATTGAGTTGTTTTTCGTTAGGAATTAAGAGCCGCCATAAGGCGGCTCTGTTCTTTAGGAGGGTACTGAAAGAATCAAATCCATGATTTTCTGCCCTATGGAAAGAGAAAGGTATGGTTCAAGAGACGTTCACCATTAGAGAGACAGCTAAACACCCCGTATGTTTAGCTATGATATAATCAGTCGAATATGCTTTCAGGAAGGGAGGAAAGAAAGTGTCAGAGAAATTTGTGTACTATTTTGGAAAGAAAAAGGCCGAAGGCGATGCGAAGATGAAAAACCTTCTCGGTGGAAAGGGAGCCAATCTAGCTGAAATGGTTAAAATAGGAATTCCCGTCCCCCCAGGGTTCACTATCTCTGCTGAAGTCTGCAAGTACTACTATGAGCATGGTAATAAATATCCGGAAAGCCTTGAGAATGAAGTGAAAGAGGCTGTAAGACTTTTGGAAGAAGAAACCGGAAAGGGATTTGGTTCTAATGAGAGACCATTGCTCGTTTCTGTGAGGTCAGGAGCAGCAATTTCGATGCCTGGCATGATGGATACTATTCTAAATCTTGGTCTCAATGACGAGACGGTAGATGGAATGATCAAAGAATCAGGTAATCCTAGGTTCTGTTACGATGCCTACAGAAGATTTCTTCAGATGTTTGGGGATGTCGTTCTCAAGATCGAGCATTCAGAATTTGAAGGTGCGCTTTCTAGTATAAAGAAAGAGAAGGGCGTCAAACTTGATACTGAACTCGATGCAGATGATATGAAGGAAGTGGTGAAGAGATATCTTGAGGTCTATAGCAAGGCTGGAAAAGAGTTCCCACAGGATCCTTGGGAGCAGTTGTGGATGGCAACAAACGCTGTTTTCGGAAGCTGGATGAATGAAAGGGCAAAGAAGTATCGAGCGCTGAACGGAATAAAGGAGGGCGAACTCCTTGGTACAGCTGTCAATGTCGTTGCGATGGTTTTTGGGAACACCGGCGATGACAGTGGAACGGGAGTTGCGTTTACAAGAGACCCCAATACGGGAGAAAAACAGTTCTACGGTGAATATCTGCCGAATGCCCAGGGCGAAGACGTTGTTGCTGGGACAAGAACGCCCTTCCCTCTTACAAAGCTTAACGATATAAACCCCGCCGTCTACAAACAGCTTCTTGAGATTTTTGAGAAACTCGAGAACCACTACCGGGATATGCAGGATATTGAATTCACTGTTGAGCATGGAACCCTGTATCTTCTCCAGACAAGAAACGGGAAAAGGACTCCTTATGCAAGTGTGAAGATCGCTGTTGATCTTGCGGAAGAAGAGAAAATTTCAAAGGAAGAGGCGGTTATGAGAGTAACGCCTGAACACATTGAAACTCTGCTGCATCCGTACTTTACGAAGGAAACTATGGAGAGTGCAGAGCTTCTAGCTAAGGGAATTGCTGCTTCTCCCGGAGCCGCTTCAGGTGCAGTTGCTTTTGACCCAGAAACGGCTGAAAAGATGGCTAGAGAAGAAGGTAAGGCGGTTATCCTTGTCAGACCTGAGACTTCGCCTGAGGATATTGCCGGAATGGCAGCCGCTCAGGGAATTCTGACTTCTACGGGAGGTAAGACCTCACATGCGGCGGTGGTTGCGAGAGGTATGGGCAAAACCTGTATAGTAGGTTGCGAAGCTGTAGAGGTAGATCAGAAGACAAGGACAATGAGAGTAAATGGAAAGACCATAAATGAGGGCGAATGGATTAGCATTGACGGTACTTCAGGCGAAGTATTCATGGGTAAACTCGATTCAGTTAAGCCTCAGGGTCTCGAAGGACCGCTTGCGAAACTGCTTGGCTGGGCCGATGAAATCAGGAAGCTCGGTATAAGAACGAATGCCGATACTCCTAGAGATGCCAAGATTGCCAGGGAGTTCGGGGCTGAAGGAATTGGTCTCACCAGAACGGAACATATGTTCTTCCAGGAAGACAGGATTTTTGCTGTTCGTCAGATGATTACTTCCAGTACCAGAGAGCAGAGAGAAAAAGCTCTCAATAAGCTTCTTCCAATGCAAGAAGAGGATTTCTACGGAATATTCAAAGCTATGGAAGGTCTGCCCGTCACCATTAGGCTCCTGGATCCTCCACTTCATGAATTCCTTCCCAAAGAAGACGAAGATGTCAAAGAACTGGCTGAGGAGATGGGAATGACCTATGAGGAATTGAAGACAACAGTTGAAGATCTTCATGAGTTCAATCCCATGATGGGGTTCAGGGGTTGCAGACTTGCAGTTGTATACCCCGAAATTGCCGAGATGCAAACGAAAGCGATAATTGGAGCTGCTCTAAAGTTGGTTGAGGAAGGAAAGTCAGTGGTTCCAGAGATCATGATTCCGCTAATCGTTGAGCTGGAAGAGCTTAAGTTTGTAAAATCGGTGATAGTAAAAGCGGCAGACGAACTCATTTCAAAATCTGGATTGAAGCTGGATTACAAAGTAGGTACGATGATAGAAGTTCCAAGAGCTGCCCTTACTGCCGATGAAATTGCAAAAGAAGCTGAATTCTTCAGCTTTGGAACGAATGATCTTACGCAGATGACTTATGGTTTCAGTAGAGATGACTATGGAAAGTTCGTTGGACACTATATGGAAAAAGGTATTCTGGAAAACGATCCATTCCAGAAGCTTGATAGAGTGGGTGTTGGCCAGCTCGTGAAGATGGGAACTGAAAAGGGTCGCTCCAGCAGGCCAGATCTGAAGGTAGGAATATGTGGTGAACACGGCGGCGAACCTTCGTCAGTTGAGTTTTGTCACATCGTGGGTCTGAACTATGTCAGTTGTTCGCCCTACAGGGTTCCAGTAGCGAGATTGTCCGCAGCTCAAGCAGTAGTAAAGAATAGATAGTCTTCATTTTGGGCCGCGCCTGTTGGTGCGGCCTTTATTCTTTTGGAGGTAAGCCTTTCATGTCAACGTTGATCTCGGGATATATGGCACAGACAGGATTAGCCACGGTAAGCTGGGAAAACTGGGTTATGTTTGCAATTGCAGGTCTCCTGGTTTATCTAGCGGTTGCAAAAGATGCTGAACCACTTCTTCTTGTACCCATAGCGTTTGGTATGGTTATCGCCAATATTCCGCCCGAGGCTACGGGTGTCTTCACTCCTGGTACGGGTATAATGTGGATCTTACAACAGGGATTGATGTTGGGAATTTATCCACCTCTAATATTTCTGGGGATAGGAGCGGTGACGGATTTTTCTTTTGTTCTTGCAAATCCCAAGACGCTTTTTTTGGGGGCAGCTGCTCAAATTGGCATTTTTATAACATTCCTCGCAGCTAATTTGATGGGGTTCTCCCTTTCAGATGCAGCCGCCATATCGATAATTGGCGGAGCAGATGGACCGACTTCAATATACGTTGCAAGTATTCTCAAGTCTCAGTTTCTACCGATCATTGCTATAGCTTCTTACTCCTATATTGCTCTGATTCCGGTTCTTCAACCTCCCATTATGAAGCTTCTAACTACTCACAAGGAGAGAGCAATAACAATGGGCAAGAAGCTGAGAAGAGTCTCGAAGCTCGAAAGGATTGTTTTTCCAGTAGTTGCGACGATTGCGATCTCGTTGATAGTTCCTCAAGCGCTCCCACTAGTGGGAATGCTTATGTTGGGCAATCTTTTGAGAGAGAATGGGAAGACAAAGCGGCTCGTCGAGGCTTCTGGAAAATACATTTCGGACACCGTGATTATTTTGCTCTGCGTCTCCGTTGGCGCAAAAGCGGACGGTAAGATATTTCTCACGATTGAGAGTATAATGGTTTTGGCATTGGGCTGCGCCGCCTTTGTTGTTGCAACAGCTTCGGGAATTCTATTTGCAAAGTTGATGAATCTGTTCTCCGCAAACAAAGTAAATCCGTTAATAGGTGCGGCCGGGGTTTCGGCGGTCCCTACTGCCGCAAGAGTTGCCCAGAAAATTGCCTCGGAGGAAGATCCGACTAATTTTGTCTTAATGCATGCAATGGGACCGAACATAGCAGGTGTAATTGGTTCTGCAGTTGCGGCCGGAGTATTCCTTTCAATAATATGATAGCCTGGAACGGGAGGGTGTAATGGCTGTAAGAAAGCAGTACAAAGTAAATATCAATTTGGCTCTGTGCAAGAGTTGTGGAATATGCTACTGGATCTGCCCGACGAAAACGATTACTAAAGGGGAGCTTGGCAGGCCAAAAGTGGTTGATCACAAGACATGCATAGGTTGTCTGATGTGCGAGAACGCATGCCCTGACTTTGCGATTGATGTGCGGGAAGTGGAGGCGGTGAAAGAGGATGCGTGAGTTCGTTCTTCTTCAGGGTGACGAGGCATGTGCGCTTGGAGCAATCAAGGCCGGGTGCAGGTTCTTCGCAGGTTATCCAATTACTCCGGCTACTGAGATTGCCGAAACCATGGCGAGGGAGCTCCCAAAAGTTGGTGGAACCTTTATTCAGATGGAGGATGAGATTGGAAGTGCTGCTGCAATAATCGGTGCCTCTCTTGCAGGCGAAAAATCGATGACTGCAACGAGTGGACCTGGTTTTTCGCTAATGCAGGAAGCGATTGGCTATGCGGCGATGACTGAGGCTCCAACAGTAATAGTGAATGTTCAACGAGGAGGCCCCTCCACCGGTATGCCCACAAAACCGGCGCAGGGGGATATTATGCAGGCAAGATGGGGAACCCATGGAGATCACCAGATCATCGCAATCTACCCCTCAAATGTTGAAGAAGTCTATAAGTACATTATAACTGCGTTCAATTATGCTGAACTGTATAGAACACCAGTGATATTTCTAATGGACGAGATCCTTGGCCATATGCGCGAGAGTGTTTACCTCCCGTACGATTCGGAGATAATGGAAGTACAAAGAGTCGGTGAGGCCGAAATTGCAGAAGAAGATATCTTCCATCCATTTGAAGGTGACGATCAGATGATGGCAACTCCACTTGTTAGGATGGGTAAGTCGAGGTTTCATGTCTCGGGTCTGGTCCACGATGAATCGGGTTTCCCGGTTGGTTCTCCTTCCGATTCGGAAAGGCTTTTGAGAAGACTTGACAACAAGATAAGATTGCACAGCGACGAGATAGTAATATATGATGAATATATGACTGAAGATGCAGAGATACTGGTCCTCGCATATGGTTCCGTTGCCAGGAGCGCCATTAAGGCTGTGAAAATGGCAAGAGAGGATAAGATCAATGTGGGTCTTTTCAAGCCGGTTACGATTTGGCCGTTTCCCAGTACGAGGCTAAGACAGCTGCTAAAAAAGGTGAGCGCCGTGATTGTTGCTGAGATGAATCTTGGGCAAATTCTCTATGAAGTTTCTAGACTGAACAAACGAGGCGCAAAGATCGAGCATGTGAGCAAGGTCAGTGGCGAGTTGATTACTCCACAAGAAGTTCTTGATGCAATATCAAAAGTCAAGTCTGAAATAATGGATCTGTAGAACCTCAATCAGTAACGATCCTTCCTTCTTTTTGCAAACGATGTGTTAAAACTTTTGCTAATTAAGCGGCCTCTGTGGTAGAATTACAGCGAAATTACCTGCAAAAGGAGGAAATCTCAATGGAAATCCTGAAGGTCAGTTCGAAATCGAATCCGAACAAGGTAGCAGGTGCCATAGCCGGAGTTATCTCAAAGAACGAGCAAGTAGAGCTTCAGGCCATTGGCGCTGGTGCTGT
>NZ_JFHJ01000266.1:0-6712 GCF_003666285.1 Mesotoga sp. HF07.pep.5.2.highcov
CATGGTGACAGCGAGATCGTCAACTGGTCTCACGCAGACATTGCGGGAATTCCTCTAACCGACTTCTGCAGAAATTGCAGGAGAGACTGCGAGGCTGACCTCTTCCAGAAGCTTTTCGAAGAAACTAAAAATGCTGCTTACAAAATTATAGAAAAGAAGGGTTCAACATTTTACGGAATAGGCCTGGCTGTATCAAAAGTGCTTTCAACAATTTTCAACAACCAGCATTCAGTTCTAACTGTTTCCAGCGTTCACCCGGAGTTTGAAGGTCTGAAGGATGTTCCTTTCAGCGTTCCCACAATACTTGGCAGAGAGGGAGTTGAAAGGATTCTGAAGGTAGGCCTGTCGTCAGCGGAATTAAAGGGACTATCAAACTCAGCAGGAATTATCGCCAATGCCATAAAAAACCTAAGGGATGAGGAGGGATTAGCGTGAAAAAGGCTTTGCTCTTAGCAATTGTATTCTTAAGTGTTTCTCTTTTTGCAACCTCGGTTTCGTACGATCCACAGGGGCTGATGTTCTTGAGCAGACCGGGGGCGAGTATCAATGTTAACGTAAGTCTGAACAAAGGTATGGGATCAACTTATTATGGCGGTGAATCGCTCGGACTATCTTTTTCAGTAGATAGAAGTGCTTACGTGGCAGTTCTTGACATCGATCCGTCTGGTCAGATTCAGGTTCTCTTCCCAAACGTATATGACCAAGACAACTATCTGCAGGGTGGAAGAACCTACACCTTGCCGACCGACAAAGCTACAACGAGGTACAATCTACAGGTCCAGTCACAGAGAGGAAGAGAGACTATCGTAGTCGTTGCTTCCACATCTCCGTTGAACTTCCTGGGCAACGTCTTCTCTCTCTTCGACAGATATCCGTTTCCCTACTTGAGTCAGAGCATCAACAACCTTTCGGTAGTTATCGATCCGGTTTTCAACACAAGCTGGGGATTGGGCTACACCTACTTCTACAACAGCTATGTTCCTTTCACAGTAAGAACAACGATAAACGCAGACAGAAAGGATGCCAACGTCTACGTCGATGGAATATTCATGGGCAAATCCCCGGTTACGACAACACTTGAAGCCGGTCCTCATACTGTGTATGTGTACACGGAGAGGAACCTTGTTTATGGTCCTGCGACGATAAATGTCCAGCCCGGGTCAAGCGATTTTTATTTCTCACTACTGCCAAATTACGTTTACGGTTATCTGGAAGTCACATCGATTCCCGACGGACAGGTTTACGTAGATGGACAATACGCCGGCGACACTCCATACAAGGACTTCGAGAAAGTTGGGAGTCATACAGTAACCGTTTCCAAATGGGGTTATCATGACTCGAAGCAGAACGTGTACATAAACAAAGATATGGTGACCTCAGTCAGTTTCACTCTAACCGAGAAAACCGAAGAAGAGAAGAAAACCGACAACATTATTCTCTTCTCCATAATTGGAGTGCTGATAGCGGGAGTTGTCATTGCAGTGATACTCGGCGCATCTGATTAAGAGCCCCCCGAAGAAGACACTTCCAGGTTAGATGAAGCTAAAGTCGAAGGCATACGTAAACCTATTACTCGTAGTAATATTCTGGGGATTGACCTTTCCGGTGCAGAAGAACATACTGGAGGGTCTATCCCCGGTATTCTATAATGCGCTTCGTTTTTCGATCGCTCTCTTGGTTCTGATTCCCCTGAGAAAGAAGCTCGGCCTCAAGATCACAAATAAGAGCCTTACTCAAGGTTTGATTTTGGGACTTTTCCTTTCGGGAGGATATGTTTTTCAGACGTGGGGACTTGTCTATACAACTGCATCCAAGAGCGCTTTTATTACGTCTCTTTACGTTGGTTTGGTCGCAATCATTGGTCCCGTTGTAGACAGGCGAATCCCCAGCCGCTATCAGATTCTTGCTCTGGGGGTATCATTAATCGGCTTGTATTTTCTTACAACACCCGAGACAGGATTCAACTTTGGTGACCTGCTAACCGCTCTTTGCGCAGTTTCTTTCGCCCTGCATGTCGTTTTGATCTCTTATTTCACCCAGAAGGAAGATGTCGACGAAATGGAGCTTCTCGTTCCTCAATTTGTCGTAGTGCTTCTTGTCAATATGGCGCTGATTCCTTTCGTCAAAGGAAGTGTGTTTATAAACGGTTCAATACTCTTTGTTGCGCTGTTTTCTGCAGTTTTCGCAACTATCTTCGCGGTTGCAGTGCAGTTGAAATATCAGAGGTTTCTCGGTTCCGTAGGAGCCTCTCTGATCTACGTAGGTGAACCGGCCTTCGCACTGTTCTTTGCAATGATCATACTGAGAGAGATTCCGGGTAAAATGGAAGTGGTGGGTTTGCTTCTCATGACTGCTGGAATGGTACTTGGAGGGATCTCGTCCTTCGTAATGCGAGATAGGAGTGTGAAGAAGGGTTGAAAGGAAGGATAATGGTCGTAGAAGACGATATGCATATTGGAAAATTGCTTCGCTTGGAGCTAGGCCATGAAGGATACGAAGTAGAAGTTTTGACCGATGGAAAGGAAGCGCTAAAGCATCTAGAAAAAGAGCTTCCAGATCTTCTTATCCTTGACGTGATGCTTCCCGGTTTGGATGGTTTCTCGGTGCTGGAAGAAATCAGAGAGTATATTTCCACCGATCTTCCCGTTATAATGCTTACCGCTAAAGGTGAAGTTAAGGACAGAATACGAGGTTTGAAGAGCGGTGCAGATGATTACTTGCCGAAACCATTTGTAATTGAGGAACTTCTGGCCAGAATCGAAGCAGTACTTAGACGCAAAGGGAAAGTGGAAAGGATCAGCTACTTCGAAATCACCCTCGATATGCAATCTCGTGAAGCCTTTCTCAATGGAGAACCTCTGCAATTGAGCAAGACCGAGTTTGATCTGCTGGCAGTTCTGCTATCGAACGCTGGAATTGTGATGTCAAAGGAAAGATTACTCGAAAAGGTTTGGGGAAGCGAGGACTGGGGCAACCCCAATGTTGTGGAAGTATATATTAACTACTTGCGTAAGAAACTGGGAAAGACGGGCGAAAGAATAAAAACGGTGAGGGGCTCTGGCTACGTTGTCAGATAGGAGGAAGCTCTCTACAGCGACTCAGGTAGCCATCTACTCGGTGGTTCTGATCGTATCCATTCTCTTTGCCTCGGCCATATTCGTTTATGGAGTCTCCGAAAGTGTCTTCATTCGCAATTACTCCGCAGAGATGAGAAAGATCTTCATGGATTCGCCCATGGGCAAAGGGTTTAGGTATGGCGTGGGAAGAATGGCCATAGGCAGAGGAACTACAGAGTTTTACGTGAGCGTTGATGGAAACGTGGTTCAGAATCCAACAGGACTGAGCAGCGTTCCGGATGTTGAGGGATATGTAAAGACGAGGATAGATGGCAGCTCCTATCTTCTCTATGGATTCTTGAATGGAGAGGAAAAAGTGATTCTCGGTGCAAGAATGGACGATCTCGATTTCTTCCTAGAGAGTCTCGCCACCACTCTCCTTCTTTCAGTCTTGGTTGGTGTTGTCCTTTCAATCATAGGCGGCTTCTTCCTTGGAAGCAGGGTCTCTAAACCTATCAAAGAAACTTCACGTCTGTTAAAGGAGATAACGCTGAATGATCTTTCAAGAAGACTGGAAAGCGATCCGAAGACTTCCGAACTTGCCGAACTCAAAAAAGCTCTGAATATAGCTCTAGACAGAATTCAAGATGGATACACCAGGCAGGAACAGTTTTCATCAGACATTGCGCATGAGATTCGCTCTCCACTGACTTCAATCCTTGGCTTCTCGAGACTGATTCTTCGCTGGGGTTCTGACGACCCAGAGGTTGTCAAGGAAGCCGCTGAAAGTATCTCCGACACAGCCACCAAGATGATGACAATTACTGAATCTCTGCTTTTTCTCTCGAGACCCGAGATCGAACTAAACGAAACAAGTTTCAACCTCAGAGAACTGGTACTCGAGATCACCAATAGCGTTCCAGCCGATCAGTCGGCAGAGATGAAGATCGAGATTCCAGATATCGAAGTCCGAACCGATAGAGTTCTGCTTAAGATAATTGTAAAAATTCTTGTTGAAAATGCCTTGAAGTTTGGAAAGAATGGCCCGATAGAGATCAATTGGTCAGATGGTACATTAAGTGTTAGGGATCATGGCATGGGAATCAACGAGGATGAAAAAGAACGAATATTCAACAGATTCTACAGGGGCGACTCTTCAAGAGGTGGTGAAGGTCATGGATTGGGTCTTTCCATTGCCAGCAAGATCTGTAAGGTGTTGAAACTCTCAATCGATGCAGATAATTGTGAGGATGGAGGAGCAGTATTCAAAGTGGAGGGATTAAGATGAGAATTGCGATATCGGTTGCGGAGCTGGCAGTAACCTGGATAATCATTCCCTTTCTCCTCTTTTCCGGAGCACCGTTTTCAGCGGGATTAGGAGTGACGATAGTCGCTTCGATTATCATCATTTTGTCTCTTCTTCTAGCGATCTATTCTGCTCTTGTGGTATATTACTGGTCCGGAAGACTGCCGACCGTTATTTATGGGCCCGAAAAAACCGTTCAAAGCGGCCCATACAGATTTGTTCGCCATCCATTCAACCTGGGTTACATACTTTTCCTTTTTGGTCTTGGATTGTTGAGTGGAAACTATTGGACGCTTCTTTACGTTGCAATCATAGGCGCAGTGATAGTTGTGTATTCTTTGCTCCAAGAAAAACTCGCTCTGAAAAGAATTGAAGGCTACGAGGACTATAAAGAGAAGATACCTTTCATGATCCCAAATCCCGGAAGAAAGATACCCTTTGATAAATCGACATCAATTCCCTGGCAATTCATCGTTGCATCATTCGTTGTGAAGCTGGTAATTCTGATTGTTCTACCCTCAAAGGTGAAGAATGCAAGGGTACTCAGAGAAAAGAAACCCTTCGTTCTCGCTCTTGCTCACCAAACTCATTTCGACGGTCCTCTTATCTTTTACTCGACATGGCGTTACCTGAGATTCGTAGGCACCGCAATCTACGTTGATAGACTCGGGTTGCTCAACTGGCTCGCCGTAATTCCTGTCAGAAGATATGCTGTCGATACATCCGCCATAAGACAGATGCTTTCGACAATAAAACAGGGAGTTCCACTGGGAATTGCACCTGAAGCAGCACGATCATGGGACGGCAGACTCCTACATACAAAGAGAGAGATATGGAAGCTTTTCAGGATGTTGAAAATCCCGGTAATCCCGGTGAAGTTTTATGGAGTACAGAGACTTTGGCCTAGATGGGCAAAGATTTTTGCATTGGGGACTTCGACCGTAGAATTCGGTGATCCGGTCGAAGCAGATGATCCCCAGCTAGAAGAAAAAGTCATGGGCTTCCTCGCCAAGGAGGATCCAACCTTCAAGCTTCCTTACCGAAACTACAAACGTATAGAAAAGCTGATCTGGCGCTGTCCAAGCTGTGGCGCCGTTGCCTCTATCAAAGGCTTCAAAACTGGCTTCTCATGTTCTTCGTGCGGAAAAAGCTGGACCAAGCCAACTGTAAACGAAGTAATTCAACTCCACGACAGGATAATGCCTGGAAGCATGGGCCTTTCCTTCCCCATAAAGGATGAGGTAATATTCAATGGAGAGAGGGTAACGGCAAACATGTACGAGGACCACGCGATGATCGGAGACTACAGGCTGGATTATAGCGTCATAAATAACTCCAGTATAGAAAAAAGTATAGAACCGGTCTTTGGGATTGCAAATGAAATGGTTAGTTTCGTCTCTACGACCAGCGCTCTAATGTGGCAGGAAGTGGTAGACTTCCAGATCAAATTCAGACTTAAGAAAGAGAACTATCACACCGATCTCTGGGGATAGCTCGCGCGACGTAATTGCTGATTGCGTGGTTGCGGGTTCGTGGTAGGCGGTCGGAAGAACAAAGAATCAGTTCCAAGTTCCAAGTTGTGAGTTGTAAGACCGTGGTTGGGGGTCGGAGGTCGGGGGTTGGAAAGAGCATAGGACTGGTTGACCGTTGAACGGTTCTCCGTTCTCCGACGAACTGTCTGACCTCCACAGTTTCCCGTACGAGAAGATCGAGATTCTGACTAGGAGCATTGTCAGAATGACAGAGTGTGATGCTTTCTGAATAACCTAAGTGTGTCATCCCGTAATGCTCTTGTACGGGATCTGGGCTTTGAGAACGATCGGGGTTAGGGTTAGCAGGTAGGGGGTAGGAAAGAAAAGCAAATCAGTTGCAAGATGCAAGTTGTGAGTTGTAAAAAAGGCCGGGGTCGGAGGTTGGTGGTTGGAAAGAGCATAGGACTGGTTGACCGTTGAGCGGTTCTCCGTTCTCCGATTAAAAAACCTGTTCTTGGTTCCAGAGCGAAGATCTGTTCTTCGTTCTTGGGCAAGGTGATGATTCAAGAGCGTTTGGACTCCAACCAGTCATGAAAAAACAGCACTCACCGGAAACTCTCTTCTGGTTCTCGAGCTGGTGAAACTGATCTCCACAGCTTAAAGCAGCTTCTAGATGCTAGATCCCGTGCAAAAGCATCACGGGATGACGGAATTGGATCATGAACATAATCCATATTGGCGCAGACTCTACGGGATAAGAGAGCTTGGAAATAACGGGATGATACAACATGATTTAAGGGCAGGGGACTCTCCCTTCTTGTCATCCTGACAATGCTCCTGGTCAGGATCCCTGTCTTTCGCGAAAAACGAGACAGACA
>NZ_JFHJ01000546.1:0-6036 GCF_003666285.1 Mesotoga sp. HF07.pep.5.2.highcov
GCCTCAAATCTAAGGGTATCTCTTGCTCCGAGGCCGATTGGTTTGACACCAATACTTGACCCCAATTCAAGTATCTTTCTCCACAAAGCAACTGCAGCTTCGGGGTCAACGTATAGCTCAAAACCATCCTCACCCGTATATCCCGTGCGAGATACGAGAGCCTTTATGCCATTCACCCTGCCGTATTCAAAGTGATAGAATGGGATTTTCTCAAGCCTTACCTGTGATACCTCCGACAGGATCTCCTCCGCTCGTGGCCCTTGAAATGCAATCTGCGCAAAGTCAGCCGATGCGTCTTTGATTTTCACATCGAAACTACCCTTATTGCTCGTAATCCACTTGAAATCCTTGTCTTTGTTTGAGGCATTTACAACGAACATAGTTTTAGCATTGTTCAACCTGTAGACTAGAACATCGTCGACTATTCCGCCCTTTTCATTGCACATTGGTGAATACACTATAGCTCCGTTCTTGAGTGAAGAAACGGAGTTCGTTACCAGGTAGTCCGAAAAGTCAATGGCATCTGGACCCGCGATCTCTATCTCTCCCATGTGTGAAACGTCGAAAAGACCGGCTACCTTTCTCACAAGGTTGTGTTCATTGATAATAGAATCGAACTGGAGCGGCATTTCCCATCCCGCAAAATCCACCAATTTCCCCTTTAGACGTACGTGTTCATCAAAAAGCGGAGTTCTCTTTAGCTCACTCATCCATTTCCTCCCTCCCCGTTTTCTTTAAGTCTTCAAAGATCTGGACGGCTTCATCAAAGACTTCGTCTGGTACAATAATGTCTACTAAACCGCCCGAACCAAAATAGACACTGTCGGTATATGCAAAATGAGAATCCACAAGTTCTGAAAAGATTCCCTCTTTGAGCAGAATCTCCTGGAACATCTTCGCTTCAAATTCAGGAACTCCCGATTTGAGGACCTTCATTTTATCACCTCCCGGTTCACCAGAAATTATACACCAAGTAATTAGATTAGTTAACTTCTGGAAGCTTTTCTGATTGATGACTTTAGAAGCTCAATGTGCTAGAATGTTTTCGTCTTGCTGAGTGTAGAAGTTGTTGGGAGGGATAATGATGATAAAGAAGATTGGTGTCCTTACGAGCGGGGGAGATTCACCGGGAATGAACGCGGCGATAAGAGCGGCGGTAAGAACGGCTTACACGGATGAGATAGCTGTCGTTGGAATTCGCAGAGGATACTCCGGTCTGCTCGATGAGGAATTCATCGATATGGATTACTCCTCTGTGGGAGGAATAATGGAGAAGGGCGGCACAGTACTTCGCAGCTCACGCTGTGAGGAGTTCAGAACCGAAGAGGGAAGGGCAAAAGCGGCCGACCTTTTGAGAAGCAGTGGGATTGATGCACTTGTAGTTATTGGTGGAGAAGGAAGCTTAAACGGAGCCAAGCTTCTCATGGATGAAAACGGAATTCCCGTAATAGGTCTTCCCGGAACGATTGACAATGATATTGCCATGACGGATATGTGTATCGGTGTCGATACCTGTTTGAATACCTGCGTAGAAACGATTCAGAAGCTCAAGGACACGGCTTCTTCACATGAAAGGGCCTTTGTTGTAGAAGTTATGGGAAGGAACTCTGGATATGTAGCGCTTGCTTCCGGTATGGCCGTTGGAGCTGAAGCCATTATAGTTCCAGAGCTTCCAGTGGACTACGAAGCGATTGCCGAGAAGATATGGAATGAAAGGAAAAGGGGAAAGATCAACTGTATTATAGTTGTCGCTGAAGGGGCTGCAAGCGCATATACAGTTGCAAGACATGTTGAACACAGGATTGGATACGAAACAAGAATAACCATTCTCGGCCACATTCAAAGGGGAGGCTCTCCCACTGCATTTGATAGAGTACTTGCTTCAAGAATGGGATATGCGTCGGTTAAGGCGCTTGAAGAAGGTAAAGCGGGAATGATGATGTCGTTGAATGGTGGGAAAATCAAAGGAATACCTCTTGAGGAAGTGCTTTCACACAAAAAAGAACTGGATATGGAACTGATGGAAATGGCGAAAATACTCTCTTAATGAGGTGGTTTGATTGAGGAAGACGAAGATTGTATGTACCATCGGTCCGGCTACCGAATCTCTTGAAGTTTTGAGAAGCCTTCTTCAAAGGGGAATGGATGTTGCAAGGCTGAACACGACTCACGGCGACATTTCCGAACACAGGGAGCGAATAAGAAATCTTAAGGAGATTCGAAAGTCAGCGAATTCTCCACTTACCATATTATTAGATCTCTCTGGTCCAAAGATCAGGACGGGCGTCTTCAAAAAGGATGCGGTGGACATTAAAAGAGGCAGTGAAATAATTCTAACAACCGAAGATATCGTGGGGGACGAGAAGATTGTCGGTGTGAACTATAAGAAACTTCCCGAAGAAGTCCAGCCGGGGAATCTGATTCTCATGGACGATGGGAAGATAAAACTGAGAGTAGAATCGATAACCGGTTCTGAAGTTAGAACTAAGGTTTTAAACGGTGGAATAGTGACACACAGAAGAGGTATAAACCTTCCTGGAATCGACATAAGCATTCCTGCAATTACCGAGAAGGATAAGAAGTTCATCAAACTTGGAATTGAAGAACGGGTTGATTATTTTGCCCTTTCATTTGTGAGAAGATCGGAAGATGTTGTACATGCCAAAAAAGTGATTAAGGATCTTGGGGGTTCTATTCCAATAATCTCGAAGATAGAAACAGAACAGGCCTTAAAAAACATTGAACAGATTGCTGAAGTCTCCGACGGATTAATGGTTGCTAGAGGCGATTTAGGAGTTGAAATACCGGTCGAAGAAGTCCCGGTAGCTCAGAAGAAGATAATTAGACACGGTAATCAAAAGCGTATTCCCGTGATAACTGCTACTCAAATGCTGGAATCGATGATAGAAAATCCGGTACCGACAAGAGCAGAGGCAACCGATATCACAAATGCCATTCTGGACGGTAGCGATGCGATAATGCTTTCTGGCGAGACTTCAATCGGCAAGTATCCTCTAGAAGCAGTGTCGGTTATGGATCTTACTGCTAGAGCTGCAGAGAAGTATCTTAAGCAGAATCCGGAATTACTGAAGTGGACAAGGGAAAAGATATCTACGGACGACCATACAGATGCCATATGCAGGGCAGCATGGGATATAAGTGAGGAGCTGAAAGTGAAAGTAATAGTGAGCTCCACATTCTCAGGGCACACGGCAAGAAACGTCTCCGGGTTTCGCCCGAGAGCTCACATACTTGCAGTTACTCCAAACGAGGAGACGTATTACAGGTTGAACCTCGTTTGGGGTGCCCGCCCAGTTTTAATGGGCCTTGGCTCCTCGACAGACGATCTCGTCAGAGTGGCCGGACCGCTTGCTAGACACCTAAAGCTTGTGAAATCCGGTGACACGATAATACTGACGGCCGGTATTCCGTTTGGAACTAGCAACTCCACGAACATTCTCAAACTGGAAACTGCGTGATGGGGTGCCTGACTCGAAACCGTGCAAGAGGCAGAAGCTGTAAGATAGCAAAAAGAATCCAGAGAAAAATGGGAAAAACCGTCTTCTTGCGTGCTTATTTTTTTATGTTTACGATCATTTAACACAGAAAGCTCTTGAAGAAATCGGAACGATGTTTTATTATTAATTAGCAGACTATCACTGTGAGTGCTAAAACATAAAATTCGAAAGGAGGCTTTTTATGAAAGTAGTTCCCCTTGGTACAAGATTACTGATTAAGCCTTATGAGGAAGAGAAGAAGACATCAGGTGGTATCGTTCTTCCCGACGCTGCGAAGGAGAAACAGATGACTGCGAAGGTAATTGCAGTTGGAGAGAAAGTCGAGGATATTGACCTTAAGGAAAACGACAAGGTCCTCTATTCCAAGTATTCCGGCACGGAGATCAAGATCGATGATGACGACTACATAATCATCGATCAGGATGATATCCTGGCAAAGATCGAGGATTGAAGGAGGAATCGGTATGGCTAAGATTCTGAAATACAGCGAAGAAGCACGAAGATCGCTTGAAAAAGGTGTAGACGCGGTAGCAGATGCAGTTAGGATAACGCTCGGTCCCAAAGGGAGAAACGTAGTTCTTGAGAAGAGCTGGGGCTCTCCGACGATAACCAATGATGGTGTATCGATCGCAAAGGAAATCGATCTGGAAGATAAATTCGAGAATCTTGGAGCTCAGCTCGTAAAAGAAGTAGCTTCCAAGACGAACGATATTGCCGGTGACGGAACTACGACTGCGACCGTTCTCGCACAGGCAATGATCAAGGAAGGTTTGAAAAATGTTACCGCTGGAGCCAATCCTATACTCATGAAGAAGGGTATCCAGAAGGCAACAGAGAAGGCCGTCTCTCACATCAGGTCCCTATCGAAGAAGATCTCTTCAAGAGAGGACATTGCTTCAGTTGCAGCTATTTCTGCCAATGACTCGGAGATTGGTGAACTCATTGCAGAAGCGATGGACAAGGTCGGTCAGGATGGAGTAATAACGGTAGAAGATTCCAAGACGCTCGACACATACGTAGAGTTCGTTGAAGGTATGCAGTTTGACAGAGGCTACATTTCTCCTTACTTTGTTTCCGATCCAGAGAAGATGGAAGCTATAATCAAAGAGCCTCTTATTCTTATAACCGACAAGAAAGTCTCAGCAGTAAAACCGCTCGTTCCGATTCTGGAAAAGGTGGCCCAGGCAGGCAAGCCTCTCGTAATAATCGCTGAAGACATTGAAGGTGAAGCACTTTCCACTCTCGTCCTCAATAAGCTCAGAGGTACTCTCGACTCAGTAGCTGTTAAGGCTCCCGGTTTCGGTGACAGAAGAAAGGCAATGCTGCAGGACATCGCAATTCTTACGGGTGGTACTGTGATCAGCGAAGAGGTTGGACTCACCCTTGAAAATGCAACTATCGATGACCTCGGTAGTGCGGGCGTTGTAAAGGTCAAGAAGGACGACACGATAATCGTTGATGGCAAAGGAGATCCCGAAAAGATCAAGCAGAGAATTGGTCAGATCAAGGTTCAGATCGATCAGACTACTTCCGAATACGAAAAGGAAACTCTCCAGGAAAGACTTGCAAAGCTTTCAGGAGGAGTGGCGGTTATCAAAGTCGGCGCTGCAACAGAGACCGAGCTCAAAGAGAAGAAACATAGAATTGAGGATGCTCTCTCAGCGACAAGAGCTGCAGTCGAGGAAGGAATCGTAGCCGGAGGCGGAGTTGTTCTTGCGAGAGCGAAGAAGCCCGTTCAGGAACTCTTCGATAGCACGGAGAATCCCGATATCAAGATTGGTATCAAGGTGGTCATGAAGGCCCTAGATGCTCCGATTCGGCAGATAGTCGAGAATGCCGGTTTAGACGGTGCAGTTGTTGTTGACAAGATTCTTCACAGTGACGATGCAGCTTTTGGATACGATGCTCTGAACGATGTTTATACAGACATGTTCAAAGTGGGTATCATAGATCCTGCAAAGGTTACAAGAAGTGCTCTTCAGAATGCGGCATCCATTGCGGGTATACTTCTTACAACAGAAGCCGCTCTTACAGAAAAGCCAGAAGAAAAACCCCAGGCTCCAATGCCACAGATGCCTGAGTATTGATGAAGTAGATCTTTTGAAGGGAGAGCTTGCTCTCCCTTTTTTTTGCTAAGTAGAAAAGCCTCTTTGTACGATAAAGAAAACGAACTAAGAGAGCCTCTATGAATTATCTTCTCTTACAGTTTCTTCCTATAATTCTCCTTTGAATAGCTGATCATTACCCATATCATCTTCTCTGGAGCTCAATAGTTCCTTACCGAATCGGTAATCATCATCAAACGAACACGACTTCACTCATCTCTATGGTCTTGACATTAATCTCGCTTGATCGAGGGGCCGTTTGCAGCTGAAAGATCTATTTGTTAGAAGGCACTGATAGTTGGTCATTGAATGGTGTAAAAATCGAGAAAACGAAAATTCGAAAGTAGAGAGTAATGAGTTCCTTGATGACCGCTGTACTCTTAAAATCAAGGATCCGCTGATCGCTGTGAAGA
>NZ_JFHJ01000656.1:0-1239 GCF_003666285.1 Mesotoga sp. HF07.pep.5.2.highcov
GTTGTCTGTACAGCCGGCCCCGAGGTACTTGACTTCTTTGTCATGCGGTTCATTAGAAGGAAGAAGAACTTCAAACCGGATCTCAGCGGTTCCGTCACCGGACTGCTTCTCGCTCTGAATCTCTCTGTCGCCGTGGAGTGGTGGCAAGCTCTTATCGGTGTCTTTGTGGCCATCGTAATTGCGAAGGCCGTCTTTGGTGGGCTAGGCAAGAATTTCTTTAATCCCGCCCTAGTTGGCAGAGTCTTTCTCCTGATATCCTTTCCCGTTCAGATGACTACGTGGTTGAGTCCTTTCGATATGCAGACTACAGCAACTCCAATGGCGATATTGAAGCAAGGCGGACCAAGAGTCTTTTCTCTGCAGGAGATGTTTCTAGGAACAATTCCAGGATCACTTGGTGAGGTCAGCGCTCTGCTCCTACTCCTTGGTTTTGGATGGCTGCTGTTCAGAAAGAGAGTCTCTCCTTTCATACCAGTTGCATACATTGGAACTGTCGTTATTATGGCCGCAATTTTCAATGGAGTTAATCCCGGCTTCGGTTCACCTCTTTATCACGTCTTTGGCGGCGGATTAATGCTGGGGGCTCTTTTTATGGCAACCGACATGGTGACAAGTCCCATGTCGATCAAAGGCCACGTGATCTTTGGAGTTGGTTGTGGCGCAGTGACAATGATAATCAGGTTGTTTGGCGGTTATCCCGAAGGAGTTTCTTTTGCGATCCTGGTCATGAATGCTTTTGTACCTCTAATCGATATGGGTACAAAACCCAGGATATTTGGAAAGCCAAAGAAGGTGAAGAGCAATGCGTGATTACTTGAAGACCGGGATTACTCTGATGGTTATTACGATTATCGCCGCCCTGGTTCTATCGGTAGTCTATACGATAGTTGAAGAACCTATAGCCAACGCAGAGCTTGGCGCAAAGCTGAAGGCGATTCGAGAAGTTCTTACGGATTCAGATACAGGTGAGTTGTTAATTGACGAAGAAAGCATCCCGCAAACAGCTACCGAGCTCGCTAAATTCGAGTGGCTTCCCCAAGGATTTTCCCCCTCTGAAGGGATAATCTACAGGACCGAGGACAATCAGGGAAAGGTTGAAAGCCCTGCTTACAAATTCGTTAAAGAAGATGGCACGGAGATCTTCATTGCGATTGGTATCGCGGTTGGTTACGGAGGCGACGTGAAATCAATGGCAGCCTTTGTAAAGGAGCCTGATGGGGTCAAGTTAAATGGAATCAA
>NZ_JFHJ01000296.1:0-8880 GCF_003666285.1 Mesotoga sp. HF07.pep.5.2.highcov
TGGAGAACTCCAAGCTTGAAAAGCTGATCTTTTTGATCATTTATGAGTTCTTCATGTTTCTTCCCAAGCTGTCTTAGCTTCCTTACTTCTAGCTCCAACCTCTTTGTAAGTCTTATTCTGCTAATAGCAACGGCCATTCTTCTGCTTATATCATCAAGAATTTTAAGATCTTCTTTGTCGAGATGTTTATATGCTCTGAATTCTCCTTCAATATCTTCCCTGTCTGCAGCGACGATCAGTCCGTTTAGTGTTCCTTCTACGGCTAGAGGAATAGCCATGAAGGAGCCCACAGAAACATCTTCTTTAAAGATTGCAGATGAGAGATCTGATTTTCTCGCAGAAACGAAAAGCTTCTCACTTGCCAGTTCACTCAACTGATCATCAGAAATCTCTATTTCGATTCCCTTGAGAGGGTTATTACCGTTTCCCACAGCCGCCTTCAGGTGAAGACTCTTTCCCTGCCCTTCGAGATAGAAGATCCATCTAACTCTCAACATTTCTCTTGCTATCTCCAATGATTTACGTATCAATTCTTCAACTTGAGTTTCGGTTTCCAGTACCGAAGTAAGCTTTGAAACCAGTTTCAGTCGTCTGAAAGCTTCCTCTTCGGCTGATCTTTTCAGCGAATAATGCAAAGCAAGCTCAATTTCCTTTATCCAGTCCTTGAGTGATTTATTCGATTCTGCGCCTGCAGACATAATCAGTAGCCCATGAGGTTCTCCATCGTAAGAAAGACTGACGAGAAATACTTTTTCTCTGAATTCTTTGCCATGAGAGGAAACAACAACGTTCATCTCTCCCGAAAAATCCTCAGAAAGCTCCTTCAGAGAGGGATTTAGGCTTAACCTTATCTCTCTACCAGTGCGAGTGAAGGCTTCATCTGGGTTGACTTCTTTGAAAACGTTTCGATATTTCTCCAGTATGAACAGCGATGCTTTTGAAGAGGGTTCAGAAGAAATCTTCTTCAAAATCCTCTGGATTACTTCATCGAATGATTTCTCAAAATTTGTTTTCTTCAGCATTACCACCACTCTTTCCTGCAATTTCGTTCATCCATTTCATGTGTTGAACATGACTCCCATTCCAGTAAAGCTGGCCACACCTGGTGCATTTGTAAAGCCTTTCTGCCGTAAGCACCACATAATCTGGAACCATTGCAACATCTTTTAGGGAAGCCTCTTCAAGCAGACCGTTGCATTTCGAGCATCTGCTAAGAAAGTGAACATCGTCCAAACCTATCTGGAATCTTTGAATTACAGATTTGAGCTGCGAGCGCCAGTTCTCCGACTTGATTAAATAAGATCTGATCCCAAATTTAATCGCGACCTCCATCGCTTTCTTACTCTTAGTCAAAAACACATCCCGATTCTCAACTGACTTGCCTATCTCATTTCTAGAGCATATTTCCGTGTCAAAACCCATCAGTCTGAGCTTCCTCGCTAGTTTGGTTAAGGGCTCTTCAACCAAAAATCTCATTTCTTCACCATAAAAGAGAACACTACCCCTGCATAGTTTCTCTGGTCAACAAGATCGAAGGATCCTGCCCCTTGCAAGACAAAACCCTTCTCTCTTACAGAAGATTCGACTATAAGCATTCCGGCAAGGTTTAGAAGCTCGGTATTTCTTTCAAGAACTGCCATAAGAGGCTGGATGTATTCCTCATCGAAGGGAGGGTCCGCAAATACGACGTCAAATGCGATTCCGCTTTTTACGAATGATGGAATTGCCCTACGAAAATCTGAGCAGAGAATCTCCAGATCCATAGAGGGATCAATTCCCCGTTTGTTTCCAAGAATTGAATTGCAGGCCCTTCTTGAAATCTCAACTGCCAAGACGTTGGCCGCACCCCTGCTAATGGCTTCAAAAGATATTATCCCACTCCCCGAAAAAAGATCTAAAAGGGACTTTGAGTTTATATCTATAACGTCGAAGAGGGCCTTACGAGCTAATTGGGGAGTGTGCCTGGTTTTCTTTGCTGTTGTTGGGTTAATCATTCTCCTGGCGAATTTTCCGCCGGTTATTGTCAACATGCTATCCTACCTCAATCAGTCTAGCTCTCTCTGAATAGACCCTTTCCATTTCGATTCGTAGAGCACCGTGCTCAAGGAGTTCGGGGTCTTCTTCCATCAGTTGTTTTGCGTCTTCTCTTGCCTTGAAGAGGAGATCTCGATCGTTTACAATGTCACCAATAAGGAACTGAGGCATACCATGCTGCCTTAAGCCAAGAAACTCGCCCGGTCCTCGAAGTCTTAGATCAAGCTCGGCGACGTCGAATCCGCTCGAAGTAGAAGCGAATTCTCTGAGCCTTGAGAGAGCATCATCTGAAATAGCTTTATTCATAACCATTACACAGATAGATTTAAGATTGCTTCTACCGACACGCCCTCTAAGTTGATGTAGCTGAGCCATTCCGAATCTTTCGGGGTGTTCAATAACCATAACAGTGGCGGTGGGTATATCTATCCCAACTTCGACAACGGTTGTTGAAACGAGAATCATGCTTTGCCTTGATCTGAATCTCTGCATTATCTCTTGCTTCTCGTTATCGTTTAACCTGCCGTGAAGCAATTCAACACCTACCCCTGGGAATACTTCTTCTCTAAGTTTCGTTGCTTCATCGGTAGCATTTTTCAGATCGATCTGTTCTGATTCTTCGATGAGCGGGTATATGAAAAATGCCTGATGACCCATCTTCAGTTCATCTGAGATGTATGAGTAAAGATCTTTAAGTCTTTTTCTTGCGAGGATAATTGTTCTGACTGGGGATCTTCCTTTTGGCAATGTAAGAATTGTCGAAATATCGAGGTCTCCATAAACCGTTAAAGCAAGAGTCCTGGGAATTGGAGTGGCGGTCATGACGAGACTGTCGAGAAGCCTGCCTTTTGTTGTCAATGTTTCTCGTTGCTTGACCCCAAATCTATGTTGTTCATCGACAACCACAAGGCCAAGATTTTTAAATTCAACACCATCCTGGATGAGTGCGTGAGTACCGACAACCACATCTATTTCTCCCTTCTTCAACCTCATCCTCACAAAATCCTGTTCGTTTTTTTTCAATGATCCCGTCAACAGACCGGTTTCAATCCCAATAGGCGAAAGTTCTCTCTTGATCTTCTCATAGTGCTGCATTGCAAGTACAGAAGTAGGTACCATCAAGGCGCTCTGATAGCCAGCTTCGTAATTATCGACCATTGCCAGTTCAGCGACCAGAGTCTTCCCGGAGCCAACATCACCTTGAAGTAGTCTATTCATAGGCGAAGCGGCCCTCATGTCATCTCTGATTTCTTCGAAAGCAGTAACCTGATCTTTAGTTAGTTCAAATGGCAAGGATTCGATCAGTCTCTTCGACAAGACGCCGCTGATTTCCTTTTGGAGACCCTGATACTCTTTCCTAATCTGGCGTTTTCTGAATAAGATTGTAGTCTCAAACAGAAAGAACTCCTCATAGGCCAGCGATTCTCTAGCCTTCCTAATTTCATAAAGGCTCTTTGGAAAGTGAATAGCGGTAAACGCATGTTTTCTGGGAAGTAATCCCCTTTCAGTGGTTATTGAGGAAGGTACTAGATCGTCCAACGATCTTACCAAGCCGAGATTTCGTTTGACGATCTTTCTCATCATCTTCATAGAAATGCCCGAAGTTAGCGAATAAACAGGAAGGATTTCTCTTGGCACTTCGCCTTGGATCTCCTCTATTTCTGGAGAGTTCATCTCCATGGGGCCAAATGGAGTTCCCTTTGCCAAACCGTGAATCAAGTACTCTCGGTCCCTCCTAAGCTTCTGAAGAATATAGTCCTGATTAAACCACTTAAGAAGCAACTGACCAAAACCATCGCTGACTACTGCTGAGATAATTGTATAACCCGATGCCTTCTTTGCAGAGAAGTTCAGAAGACGGCCTTTTACACTTACCTTTTGGTCAGGAACTATCGAGGAAATGGGCATAATTATCCTTCGATCTTCGTAATCTCTCGGGAAATATTGTATTAGGTCGCCAATTGTTTCGATATCCATTCTCTTCAGTATCTTTGATCTCGCTTCACCTACCGAATACGCGTACTTAATGGGTGTCGAAGGTGAAACCGGTCTACCAAGAAGAGATTCAATTTCTTCTGAATTGTGAAGTAGAAAAAAATTCCTTAGCTTGGCTATCATTTCGAGGCCGTTTTTCAATCTTTTGACCTTTCGATCATGAGGAAACTCGTCAATTCTGGAGAGGTAAGAAATAAACTTAGACAAGTATTCGCCAAGCGAGGAGAAATAAGACAACTCGGACCTATCGAGCAAAGATAGGAAACGCTTGAGCTCGGGTAATACATTATCTTCCCTTTTGCCGCTGAGGTGAGCTTCGAGAAGTCTTTCACATTCTTCAAGGAATTGCTCCAAGAGCATTATTCTGCTTCTCTCTCCCCGTAGCAAGCAAGTCCAAAAACCGCAGGACCGCTGTGACAAGCTATCGTAGGCCATATTCTACCGCTGACCAGCTCAATGTCACTTCTAGATATTCCAAGTCTCGACTCGATCGATTCTATAAGCCATTCAGTTGTCTCATGCATAACGGTTAAATACTCTTCGCTTCCATAAATCGAGTAAAGCGCGATTGATTTTCTCCTGTTTTGAAGAAATTCCACGATGTTCTGAACCATCTGTTCCTGAAGCTTCTTCATACCTCTGAGTTTTGCTATTGGGCTTATAAATCCTTCTTCATCAACAGAAAGAATTGGTTTTATGTTTAGCAAGGTTCCTGCGAGCCCCTGCGCCTTTCCTATTCTTCCATTCTTAATGAGATACTTCAAAGTGGGAACACTAAACTCCATAAAAGTATTATCAATGACACGGGGTACGCTTTCAAAAACCTCGTCTAGACTACATCCAGTTTCAACGAGCTTGATAAGCTTTCTGGCCACAAGATTAGCACCAATAGACACTTTTCTGGTATCGACCACCCGAACATCTATTCCTTCGACCATTTTGGAAGCCATTACGCAAGTTTCGTACACCCCTGACATCTTTGATGAAAAGTGAATATCAAGAAGCTCTGTATATCCTCTTGACCTAATATCGTTATAATATTCAAGTACCTGACCCAACGGTGGCTGCGCCGTATGAAATTCCTTTGAGTTTTCAACGATTCTATAAAACACATTCTCCATGAAGTCAAAGTCATCGTTGTATTCCTTATCGTCAATTATCACCTTCATCCCCATGAAAAATAGCTTATGCTCCCGCACAAAATCCCTGCTAGGTGCACAACCGGAATCAACGGATATTGCTATCAAATCGCTCACCTGCCTTCGGCGAATATTATTTCTTCTTTATCTCCATTATCTAATCGCACACACCAACTCCCATTAATCTCATCCGTTTCCAAGTGATAACCGTTGATCTCAACAGCCAGCTTTTTTCCATGTTCCATACTGAACCGAAGAAGCTTTTCTGCTGAGACTCTTACTCCTCTCATTATTGAAGCTTCTAGCATCAGCTGGGTGTTTTTCGTGTTGGAACTGACAATGTTCAATGCAAAAAGGGAAGTTATGGTGCAAATGCTTAGAAGCAGTACAGCCAGAACTAGTGTAACAACATTGCCTTTTTTCATTATTCTCCTTTCAAATAACCTACGTAAGGAAGATTGCGATAAACCTCCTCGTAGTCAAGTCCATAACCGACTATGAACTGATCCCCAATCTTTTCACCTGTAAAATCAATTTTGACTCCATGATCGTGAATGGTCTTTTCGAAAAGCGATACTAGTTTTACATCCGCTGGTTTTTGCTTCCAGATATAGTTGATAATGTACCTGAGAGTTCCTCCTGTGTCAACTATGTCTTCAACAAGCAAGACGTAGCGATTGGTAACCGATTCATCTACCCAGGTTTTAACTCGAATCCTACCGGTAGTTGATGCTCCAGAATAACTGGAAACATGAACAAAGTTGTATCGGACCTTCAAATTCAGCCGCTTAAGTAAGTCACTGTAAAAATGAACCGACCCCTTCAAGATACATACTGCAGTAATTTCATCAGTAATCGGTGAATAGTATTCATTAATCTTCTCTGCCAGTCCATTGACGATTTTCTTCAGTTCCTCTTCTGAATAAAGGACTTCGATTCTTGCAGGATCAAAGAGCATTTCCTTCACCTCCGGGAGTCACGATAATTATACCATCGGAGGATAATGATGCGATCGAATAGCAAAAAGCTGAATGTAGAAATTGATGCACAATTGCGTTAGAATGCTTTTTGTCAAGCAAGGAAATTTGGTAGAAATAATTGTCTGATTTGTGGGCGGGGCGAAAGCATGAGTGAACACTATCTCCGTAACTATGTGGATTGTACGGAATATAAACTTCCTCTTGATCTCCAGGATGTCTTTGGAAGAAAGAGAGAGACTTTCTTAGAAATTGGTTTTGGGAGCGGAGAATTCATACTTCAGAAGGCAATTGAGAACCCCAATGCCGATTATCTTGGTGTTGAGCTATCAATGATAAGTGCCAAAAAGCTTTTGAAGTCACTCTCAAGGAATCATGTTGGAAATGTTCGCGCACTGCTTGTGGATGCATCTTTTGCTCTGCGAAACATACTTCCTAAAGATTCAATGTCGGGAGTATACATGAATTTTCCTTGTCCGTGGCCAAAAAAGAGACATTCAGAACGGAGGCTCAATTCAGTTAATTTCCTTGAGAAGATTGCCAAAGTGTTAAAAAAGGGTGGTTTTTTCCAGCTGTATTCGGATTCAAAAGAGTTTGTTCATGAAATGTTTGGAGAAGTTGGAAAGACGAACTGTTTCGATGATCCAGTCCTTGAAGTGAATCCTACGGTCGGAGTAGGAACAAGATACGAGAAGAAATGGCTGGATATGAGTAAAGAGATCTTTAGGATGAAATGCATAAGAATCAAATGCGAAATAAATGGTGAAGAGGACGTGGTTCGTGTGTCGAACTTGTGGATCGATGACATTGACGAGAAATCTCTTCAGAAAGTCGACGGGAAGAGTTTTTCGAAAAATGAGTTTTTTGTGAAATTCATGGGGCTGTACAGAAATATGGACCGCAATACCTTCTTGATTGAAACGCTAACAGTCGATAGGGACTTCTCCCAGCGATTCTACATAAATCTATCAAGGCGAGGGAATCGTTGGCTCATCAAACTGGATAGCCAAGCAAGACCGTTCAGGACTAAGGCTGTGAAGTTTGCTCTGAGAGTATTGTCAGAGAAAATCGCGAAGAAAGATCCTGGTGGAGACCAAAATCATTAGATCTCTCAGTTATTGCCGATATTGTTATTGGTCAAATAGAAAACGAAAGCTCATTCTTCAAAGAAACAGTTTCCAAGCTATGAAAAAGTGGGGCGCTTCAGCACCCCACCCGGAACAGGCAACCTACAGCTTCTTGAAGAGAAGAGAAGCGTTGTGACCTCCAAATCCAAAGGAATTCTTCTGTACGAAATGTAATTCTTTTTCAACTCCAAAGTTCGGAGTATAGTTCAGATCACACTCTGGGTCAGGACTCGAATAGTTTATAGTGGGTGGAATAAAGGAATTTTTCATTGAGAGTAGAGTTGCCACAGCTTCTATGGCTCCTGCTGCACCTAGTGCGTGACCAGCCATCGACTTCGTCGAACTAATGTTCAAGTCTTGTCGATTTCCAAATAGACGCTTAATCGCTCGGGTTTCCATTAGGTCGTTCAGTGGAGTCGAAGTACCATGAGCATTGATGTAGTCAACTTCTGAGGGATCAACTCCGGCTTCTTCTAAAGCCATTTTCATCGCTCTGTACGCTCCGTCTCCGGACTCTTCCGGTGAAGTAATGTGAAATGCGTCGTCGGTTGAGCCGTAACCAACAACCTCTCCGTAGATCATAGCGCCTCGTTTCATGGCATGTTCATACTCTTCTATGATCAATGTTGCCGATCCTTCAGCCATAACAAATCCATCACGATCACGATCGAAGGGTCTGGAAGCCGTTTTAGGAGCTCCACGTGAAAGAGCGTTCATATTCGAAAATCCAGCTAGAGCAAGAGGTGTTACTGTGGCTTCCGAACCCCCCGTCATGGCAATATCGAGAATTCCGCCTCTAATAAGCCTTGTGGCTTCACCTATTGCATTGGTTGCCGAGGCACACGCTGTGGAAAGGGTGAAGTTTGTGCCTCTGAAATTGAAGCGAATTGCCAAAAGTCCGGGGGCCATGTTTGCTATCGTCATAGGGATAAGGAAGGGACTGATTCTTGACGGACCTTTGTTCATTAGGACAGAATGCTGATCTTCTATCACATCCATACCACCAAGTCCCACGCCGTAAATTACCCCCGCTCTTTCGGAGTTTATTCGACTATTCCCCAGCCCGGAATCATCGTACGCTTCACTTGCGCTCGCGATTGCCATCTGGACAAACCTTGCATTTCTCTTTGCATCTTTTCTATCCATGTATTTAGTTGGATCAAAATTCTTAACCTGACCGGCAACCTTTGCCCCATATTCGGACACGTCAAATGTGCTTATCCAGTCTATTCCCGAGGTACCAGATTTAAGCGATTCCCAGAATTCTGTAAGATTAGTTCCGATCGAGCTAATAACTCCCATTCCAGTAACTACGACTCTTTTCATCTTATTTTTCATCGAGCGTGCTTATGAATTTGACAACATCATCAATGGTTCTGAAGCTAGACGCCTGGCTGTCACTGATCTGAACTTCGAATTTGTCTTCAAGCTCCATGACAAGATCTACCAAGTCTAGTGAATCTGCACCGAGGTCTTCAATAAATCTCGAATTACCACTGATTTCACCAGCTTCCACTCCCAGACTATCTGCAACGACTGAGATCACTTTTTCCTGAATTGTTGATGTTTTTTCCACTGAGCTCACCTCTCAAAGTTTAGTTTTCAGTT
>NZ_JFHJ01000370.1:0-37843 GCF_003666285.1 Mesotoga sp. HF07.pep.5.2.highcov
ATATCTTTCGTAGGTGTCCGGGGCGATCGTTGCAATTCGCTTGAATCCTTTTTTTGATAGCTGTAAAGCTCCAGCGACGTTGGCTCCGGACGAAATCCCTACGAGCAGTCCTTCTTTTTTGTGCAGCCATTTCATAACTGAAAGCGCCTCTTCGTCTTCAATCGTCATCACTTCGTCCAGCAATGAAAGATCAAGCGTTTGCGGTTTGAAACCGGGACCGATTCCCTGTATCTTATGACTTCCGCTTCTTCCCTTTGAAATGAAGGGAGATCCTTCGGGTTCTATTCCCGCGATGCACACGTCCGGTTTCTTCTCTTTGAGGAACCTTCCGACACCGGAAACGGTTCCCCCGGTACCCATTCCACATATGAATGCGTCGATATCTTCCCCAACTTGAGAGTATATCTCAGGACCTGTCGAAGCGTAATGGTATCCTGGATTCGACTGGTTGTTGAACTGATCGAGCATGAAGGAGTCCGTGTTGTTTTTCAGATAGGTCTTTGCCCCGTCATAGGAACCTGATATCCCCTTTTCGGAGGGAGTTTTGACTACTTCAGCACCAAGCGCTTCCATTATCTTTACACGTTCGATACTTGCAGATTCCGGCATGAAGAGGACCGCTCCGTAGCCTCTTGGGGCCGCAAGCATTGCAATTGCAATGCCTGTATTTCCACTTGTCGGCTCCACAATGGTCATTCCCTTTTTCAGGATTCCTCTTCTTTCAGCATCAAGAATCATTCCAAGAACGGCCCTGTCCTTGATGCTGCCGCCGGGGTTATTCTTTTCAATCTTCAGGAAGATCTTTGCAGAATGGCCAAAAGAACTTAGTTCCAGAAGCGGTGTATTGCCTATCGCATCAAACAGGTTCATCCTGATTTCTCCCCCTTTCTACTGTTGGTGCATGAATTCTTGCGGGGATACCCGCTGCAAGAGAGCCGTAAGGCACGTGTTCGAGCACGACGCTATTTGCCCCCACTCTTGCATTATCGCATACATATATAGGACCAAGAATCTTGCTCCCGCACCTAGCACTACGTTTCGTCCAACGTCCGGATGACGCTTTCCCGTCATGACGTTTTTTGAACCAAGGGTTACGCCGTGATAAATCAGTGTTCCTTTGCCTACCGATGCTGTGGAACCAATTACTACTCCTGAGCCGTGGTCAATGACGACTCCTCCTTCAATTCTTGCGGCGGGATGAATGTCCATAGAATAAGCAACCCTTGAGAAATAATGTAGAATTCTCGCGAAAAGACCGAGGCCTCCATTCCATAGAAGGTTGGAGATCCTGTACAGCAGTAAACCATGGAACCCGGCAGAAAAGAGAAAGACATGCCACTTTCTGGAAACTGTAGGATCTTTTTCTAGATAAGCCTTTAGATCTTCTGAAATGTCGATTCCAGTCTGTCTTATATTTTCGAATGCCTTCATCTAACCACCCTCTTATTTTGCCTCATAGAGAAAGTATACTAAATGAATCGGGATTAGAGTTACCGGTTGGTAAATCTCCCTCTCTTACGGAGGGCCGCAAAGAGCAGTGAAGAGAAGGCAGCCATTACCATTCCCGAAATCCCGGCAATGGTGTACATTCTCCTAATACCGAATGCACGTATCAATACGCCTCCCAAGACTGAACCCAGGAGATAACTCAGTCCCATAGTTGACATCCAGTAGATTGTGAGCGCCCTCGTCGCTTTGTTTTCTTCGAAATTTTTGTGGATGAAGTTTGTAACGGAATAATAGACCACAATGTAGTTGATTCCGTGCAAAGCTTGAAATAGTAGAAAGACTGGAAAAGATGGAGCAATTGAAGTCAGGAACCATCTTAGCCCCGTAGCAAAGATTCCCACAAGAAGCAGTCTGGTATTGCCTATTCTATCTATGATCTTTTCGGCGAAAAGAAGAAAAGGCACCTCTGAGAGTGCCATCAACGAAAAGGAGAAACCTACCGATGAAAGGTCGTACCCCATATCACTGGTCAAAAGAGGGAGAAAGGTTGATCCAAACGCACCGACTGTTATCGATGCAACTCCTGCCAGCACAAGCAAGTAGAATTCGACTGGCAATGGCGTGGAATTCCTTTCGCTTTCACTCCTTCCAAGCATCCGCTTTGACGGATAAGCTCTGCTCACTGCGGCAGCTGTCAGCAGCGATACGCTGGCAATTATGAAGATCATTACGAAGCCTGCCCTCAATGCGATTCCAGAGATTAGGGCAGTTGCCGAATAACCTACAGTACCGAATGCCCTTGCCATGTTGAAGCGTTTTCCCTTGCTCCTCAAAGACGGTACTACTACGGATTCTGAGATTGGGACGATGCTGACCGCAAAGAATGCAAAAAGGGACATCGCAATCAATGAGGTTTCAAAGGTTGGAGTCAGAAAGACACCCCATACGGTGATCGCGGAGACGATCGAAAGCGTCCCCATTACCAAAGCGCCGCCTCTTCTTCTTGACCTCTTGAACCAGAAGGGATTGGCAATTACTGAAAGTATAGGAGTAACCGCCATTAGAATTCCGATTTCGACTGAAGAGAAGCCTTTGCTCTGGAAAAACTGACTGAAAAGAGCCATAACGCCTAGATTTGAGTAGATAAAGATTTCTGTAGCTGTCTCACGAGCGCTGGAAGAGGCTCCAGAAAGAAAAAGCGGCACCAATTATCACTCCTCCTGGTGTAAAATTCTTATGGGGGTGAATCCATTGTCGAAATGTTGTTTATCTCTATTGATGCTTATCATACCACTAATGATTCTGGGAAGCACCGGCCTGCACGTGACTCTTTCACCTTCATTATCTCTCGATAATATCCCCTCTGTCGCGAGCAACTACGTTCCCGATTTAGAAGATTTAGACAGGTATATGCGGATTCCGGCGATCTTTTCGGGGGGTATGGAGATAGCGATCGGTAATTCAAAATTGTACGTGAATATGGACTTGAGACAGGAGTTTTCGGATTACCTGATGGGAGACTGGTTAAGCAATCTTCCGCTTTCCACGACTTCCTTTCTTCCTGCCATTGACGTGAACTTTCCCAGACTGGGTTACTTCGAACGGAGAGATTCAAATTCATTCATATCGTTGGGAAGAAGGAAGCTCGGTCTCGGAGTTTCAACTTACAGCTTTGTTATCTCAAATTTTCTTCCGTATTTCGACCACCTGTGGATAGAGTTGAACGGGCAGGCAAAATCAGGTGAGTATCTTTATGATTTCTTCGCAGTATCTGCCGACAGAACGATAAGCGGCGGGCCAAAGACGCTTTTGGGTCATCGCTTCGGTTACATGAACGAAAACTTGAAAGTTACGTTTGGTGAGGAGAATCTTGTTTATGGTGTCTATCCCGATCTGCAGGACCTCGGACCGTTCTTGATTTACCACCATACCTATCAAAGCAACTCAAATGTCACTGCCACACTTGCAGCAGAGGTTAAACTAAGCGATGTAATGGCTTACGGAGAGTTCACACTTGATGACTTCAGACTTACATCAGAAAGCTCGAATTCCAATCCAACGGCATTTGGCTGGGTTGCAGGTTTTCTCTGGAGAATTTCCGATGGCAGGCCATATACTGGGCCTAAACTAGATGAATCGGAGCATGAAATTAGAGATAAAACTCTTCTGCAAGACGGTGGCCTCAGAGTCAGGATGGAGCACTACCATTCCACCACGTATCTCTACAACAGGGGAACAAATATAGGAAAGTTCACTTATCCCTATAGATTCAATGTATTACATCTAGACTCTTGGCCCGTCATCACGGGATTCTACGGATTCCCTTATGGCCCGGATTCGACACTAACGCTGATAGGCATAGAATACGAGAGCCAGAACGTTTCGTTGAAAATCGCTGCAGAACTATTGCGAGCCGGTTCAGTCACCATAGATTCTCCGTATTCTCCACCCTTCGATCCTGAGTGGTATGGACCGAAGAAGCCGATAACCACTTCTTTCATTCTGACTGGAGAAGGTTTTTATGCAGCAAATCAAAATACAACTCTCTTCGTTGCCGGTAAGCTGACCTTTTCCAGAAAGGTTGATTTCGGGATAAATGTCGGTTTTATTAGAATGTTTTCACTACTATAGGGAGGTATCGCAGATGAAGAAGTTTACCTTGCTTCTGTTCTTTACACTGTTAGCGACAGTGTTTGGTAGTCAGGGAACCCTGATGTTCAAGGGCACAGATCAATACAACTTGTTTTTGGGCAGAAACCTGGTTGATGGGAGAACTCTCTTTACTGCAAATACTGCAATTCCAGAGGGATTTGCTTCAGTCCAGGTTGAGCAGCCTACGGTAAAGACCGCGGCTGGAACCGACGTTTTTCTCCGAGTTACTCCGCAGTTCATGATACATAACTTCGAACCCTTCAAACAAAAGGGTGGTTGCAGTCTGTTGTTCCTCTTTATTTGAGGTATCGGTACGATACTTTGAAGCCCTGGCTTGTGCTGGGTTTTGAGAGCGAAGTATCAGACAATATAACGGGCTTCATAAATCTCGACATCCCGAAAGACTACAGGAGCTACATCAGTCACGGCGATAACTTTGATTCGAAGCCGTATATGAACTTTCCAGTGGAGCTCTTTGAGGGAAAACTGGAGGCGCTTGACATGAGCTGGCCAACACTCGGTTACGTGTCCTACTCTAGTGATAACTTCTATGCTTCGCTGGGTAGATACAAGGTGGCCTGGGGACCTATGAGAAATGGATTGACTATAAGTGACGCATCGTCTTATTACGACAATGTCTCTTGTTCATATACTACGCCTCTCTGGAAGAGCGGCCACTTTACCTATTCTTTTCTGGTTATAACCCCTACTTCACTCCTGAACGATGAAGAGTGGGTAAAACAGGGGAAAGTGTGGGATCTGAACCAAAGAAGGCCTTACACCGAAGGAGCGAAGACGATCATTGGGCACCGCTTCGATGTTCAGTTTTCCACATGGGGGAGGTTTGGTGTAGGAGAGCTTAACGTCGTTGGAGGGAAACACCCCGATCTGAACGACGCCAATCCATTCATTATCTTCCACAATACCTACGGCGAAGATTTCTCCAACGTGATGGCCTCGCTTGACCTTTCTCTGGTTCCTTTCAAGGGTATTGAACTCTACGGAGAAATCGCCATAGATGACGTCTCTTTCGGTTCTACTGAGGCCGGGGCGCGGGGCAAACCAACTGCCCTGGCTTATGGTGGTGGTTTTAGATACGCGGTGGATATTAAGGGAATGTTGCTTCTTGCCTCTGTAGAGCTCTATCACACTGACACGTGGATGTACAATCGCTGGCAGCCGTTTCTCACATTCACAAACAGAATCTACACTAAGTCCGAGCTTCCAGGAAGCAGGGATTTCACAGATTATCCTCTGGGATTTAAGTACGGACCTGATCTCAATGGGTTCTCGATTATGGCTAATGCAATAATGACCAATGGGCTTTCAATCTCCTTTGTATATGAATACTTCAAACAGGGAGAAGTTACTCTGAAAACCCCTTACTTGAACATGGAAGAGCCGGAAGACGACCCCGGTGAGTTTACGGCTCCTGAAGATTGGGGTGGGCCAGTTGGTGAAACTGTTAATGCGAACATCTTGAAGCTCAATGTAATGATCCCTTACAGGGACTTTACGTTCGGAAGCGACTTCTCTCTATACTTTGGAGATTATTTCAAGAAGAACGGAGGGTATGAAAGACCGATTTTCGAGATCAGACCTTATATGTCCTACGTCTTCTAGAAAGCGCGTTACTCCTGTAAATGCCTTTATAAAAAGGGACGAGAAATGACCCGTCCCTTTTTTCTAACAAGACTATATGAAGCCAAATACAAGGAATCCTATTAGGAATCCGATTATCAGTCCTACAATCAATCCTCTTGAGAACCTGTCGGTTCCTCGGGGTGGTGTTCTTTCCTGATTTTGGCTTTCTTTATACCAGTCTCTATCGTAGATTCCCAATTACTACCACTCCTTTCACTGAGAATGAAATCCATCCAGTACCTCTTTATGAATATCAGGATTGGAACTGCAAAAACAACGCCAAAGACGCCCAGCAGTTCGCCAAACCCTATTATCGATACCAGCACGATGAACCAGTTAATCTTAACTCTGTTCGAGAGAATTTTTGGCGACAGGAACCAGATCTCCATCTGGTTGGCGATGACCAGCAAGACGATGGCTCCAACAACCCCCCAAAGCCCTTTGCTTACGAAAGAAAGCACGATCATCGGAATCGATGTAACAACCACGCCAA
Source organism: Mesotoga sp. HF07.pep.5.2.highcov (assembly GCF_003666285.1). Classification (NCBI taxonomy): domain Bacteria; kingdom Thermotogati; phylum Thermotogota; class Thermotogae; order Kosmotogales; family Kosmotogaceae; genus Mesotoga; species Mesotoga sp. HF07.pep.5.2.highcov. The sequence goes on from NZ_JFHJ01000370.1 coordinate 6,239, forward strand.
GATACGGGACAAAATTAGTGATTCCCGCCAGCAAACCGAGGAATATCGCATTCGGGATACCGAGAATGGCCGATCCGATAGCGATTATTGTTCCAACAACAAGAGCAATTATCAGCTGGCCGCCAATGTAGGTCTGAAAATCCTTGTACAATGAATGAAAAAAGCTGCTCACCTTGTCCTGATCACAACCGGGAAAGAGCACGGGCACGCTTTTCTGGATCATATTGGTCTTTCTTGCGACCACAAAACCCGCAATAATCAGCAAGACAACACCTGTAATCCATGAAGTGATGTTTGAAGCAACGTATTGCCCAATCATGATTGCTGCATCACTCAACCACTGGGATGCGCTCTCGACTATGTCGACTATCGCTTCAGAAATGAATGGGGGAAGCTTCTCCAGCCATTTGTCGAATGTACCGCCATTGAAAAGAGAATCCAGCTCCAACGAAAGGCCTTTCACACCATTGATGGTTATTGGGACTACTCTGTAGATAAGGAAGAACATAAACGATAGAAGAGCTATGCCGGTTACTATGCTTAGGGCTCCCCTAGGGATCTTTCTACTGACAAATTGAGCCGGTGTGTTGATAATTAGCGAAAATATAAAGGCCAGTCCGAGAACCCTTGAGGTAGTAGGAAAGAGAAAGAGTGTCATGAACACTGCTATGAAATATCCAAGAACCCAGAACTTTGCTTTCTTCATAATAGCCCTCCACCGGAGAATAGTGACAAATCTGTTGTATACTCAATATGTATAATATCTTTTGAGGTGCCTTTATGAAAAGAGTATATATTATCCTGACAGTCTTTTTTCTTATTGCATTTGTTTCATTTGGCTCGATGCATTCATCAAGGATGATGGCTCCTGGATCTGTCAGAGCAATGGCTGGTTTCAAAGACATTGGACTGAGAATTGGAATTCTTTCCTTTCTTGAAGCCGGTTGGTTCACTGATGAAGGTCCTTACTTCACCGTGGGCTACGATGAAAACTTTCATTTTGCTTCCCGCGTTTCCTTCTCCTCACTTCAAGAAGCGAGAGTAATCGCGGAGTTAGGATATGATTTCAACGTTGTTTATCTAGAGGTAGGAGGGCTTTATGAATACGCCGCTCCCGATGCCTCGTTTCTTGGCGGACAACTGAAGGCGGAAGTGTTTTTCGATAATGATTTGAGCATTGTCAACGCTACCCTTGGCAGATTTCAGAAGGTTGCTGGCGAGACGCAGAAGCAAAGTTATACCTCTGTTGGTTTCTCCGCCAGGCGAAGGCTGGAAATTGGAAAGCAATTTTACTTCATCAACCTCGAAAGTGTCGAGCTTGTTGGTACATTAAAATGGGAGATAGAAGATGACCTCTCTTCCTTCAGCCCCTTTCCTGCGTACAGTTTTGTAGGAATCCAGCTTAATCTGGGATTTATAAACCAATAGAAACCCTCCCGATAATCATCGGAAGGGATTTTACGTTGCCTTTCCTGATAGGTTTTCCGCAGAAATCAAACTATGAAAGAAGTTTGGCTATTTCGTCTACTTCCTTTTCGTCAGGCATCTCACCATCAACTGCCATTTCCATGATTTTGCCTGCTATGTAAGATAGAAGACGATGAGACACTTTGGAAGCACGTCTCATTGACATTGAAGATCCTAGCGCTCTCTCTAATCTATCGTAGAAGTCGGCCCTCGCATTGATAAGGATCTCCCTCACTCTTTTGTTCTTCATTCCGTGAAGCCAGAGATATACAAGAGAAACCATTATATCTGGCCTTTCAGAATAGAGCTTCAACAGTTCTGCGTAAAGATCTCTTGTAATCTCTACAGGCTGTTTGCCTTGGTCGATGAGTGGTTCGATTCTCGGCAGGACGTAGTTGTTGAGAATATGCCTTGATAGATCGATTAGCATTCCCTCTTTGGAACGGTGGTGATAGTGAATAGCCGCAAGGTTCACTTCTGCTATCCCTGAAACCTTACGTGTGCTCAGGCCTTCGATCGTTTCTTCAGCGATGACCTGTATAGCAGCCTCCATTATTCTCTCTCTTGTTTCTTGACCGCGCACTGTCGTCACTCCTTTCAATCATTCGTATAACACAGATTATATCACATCGTTACAGGAAAAACAAAAAAAGCCGGAGAATCTCTCCGACTTCTGTCTATGCAACGATTCTTGTACCCGACTCTCCTTTGAGCGCGAGATCTACATTTTCCAGAGAAGTAATGATCGCTTCCTTTCCGGTTAGAGAGACAAATTCGATTGCGGATTCTATCTTTGGCAACATGCTTCCCTTAGCAAAGTGACCGGCTTCCATCAACTCTCTTCCTTCTTTTACAGTCAATTCCTTCAGTTCACTCTGGTTGTCTTTTCCAAAGTTTATGTACGCGTAGTCTACTCCTGTAAGGATAACAAGTGCGTCCGCTTCAATTAACTTCGCCAGCAGGGCAGAAGCTCTGTCTTTGTCAATGACGCTTCGACGCCTTTAATTTGTCCCGATTCGTCTCTGACCACCGGTATTCCACCGCCGCCAGCCGCCACGACGATGGTGCCGTCCTTTATCATCTCCCTAATAGGTTCGATTTCAAGAACGTCAAGGGGCATAGGTGAAGGCACTACACGTCGATAACCTCTTCCGGCATCTTCTTTGACGGTCCAGCCTTTGGTTCTCTCGAGTTCTTTGGCCGTCTCACTATCATAAAACGGTCCGACGGGTTTGGAAGGATTCTCGAAACCCTTGTCGTTCTTGTCCACAACTATCTGAGTCAGAACGCACGCTATATTCTTTCTTGTGTTTCTCTTGACAAGTTCATTGTTCAAAGTCTGGGTTATCAAGTAACCAATTGAACCCTGTGTCATTGCATCGTTTACGTCGATCGGAAAGGGAGGGAAAACGTCCTTCGCGATATCCTGCTGAACAAGGAGATTTCCAACCTGCGGTCCATTGCCATGAGTAATTACAAGCTCATAACCTTCCTCTACAAGATCTGCAAGATAGGCAGTCGTCGAGAGCAGGTTCTTCTCCATAACTTCTGCTGTAGGTTTTTCATTTGGTTTGTTGAGCGCGTTGCCGCCTATTGCAACTACGATTCTCTTCATACTTCCCCCTATAGCAGTGTGGCTATCATTACTGCTTTTATTGTATGTTTTCTGTTCTCGGCTTCCTCGAAGACTCTAGAGGCAGGACTTTCGAAGACATCTTCGGTTACTTCATTTCCCTTCACGGCAGGCAGACAGTGAAGGAAGATAGTCTCTGCCTTTCCGGTCTTTTTCATCATCTCAGCGTTAACCTGATAAGGTTTAAGCAGAGCAATCCTTTCTTGAAGCTTGTCCTCTTCACCCATCGATGCCCAGACGTCTGTATAGACTGCATCGGCGTCCTTTAGTGCAGAGTCGACATCTTCAGTGACCTCGACCGTAGCTCCGGATTGTTTTGCGATCTCTTTGCACTTGCTGACAATAGCCGGATCGGTGTGAAGTCTCTCCGGACCGCACGCTACGAAATGCAACCCCATCTTCGCGGACCCTATCATGAGGGAGTTGGCCATGTTGTTTCTGGAATCCCCCACAAAGACCAGCTTTCGTCCTTTCAGGCTGCCGAGGCTTTCTTCGATAGTCATGAAATCCGCAAGAATTTGGGTTGGATGGTATAGGTCGGTAAGCCCGTTATAGACAGGAACCCCAGACCACTGCGCCAGAACTTCAACAGTCTCTTGCTTGAAGCCCCTGAACGCTATCGCATCGAACATTCTTCCTAGTACTCTTGCCGTGTCTTTCAAATCCTCTTTCACTCCAAGATGAATATCGTCCTTTGAGAGAAAGACCGCATGGCCGCCCTCTTCACCGAAGGAAGTTTCGAAAGCAGTTCTTGTCCTTGTTGAGCGCTTCTCAAATACAATGGCAAGCGTTCTCCCTGCAAATCTACTTGTCGGCGTACCGGCCCTCTTTTCGACCTTCACCTGTCTTGCAATATCCAGTAGATAGCGAATCTCGTCTGTCGTGAAATCAAGCAATGTCAAAAAGCTCTTTCCTTTAAGGTTTACGCCCATCTTAACCCTCCTTGTTTTAGTTATCTCTAATATAATACATATATAAGACTATGCTTTCAATTGCGTTTATTCGTACGAGGAAACGCAGATTAAACCATATCACAACAATGCGGTGTTATGCTTTTGTATGCTAAGGTATATTGGCCAGATTAGGAGGTGGATTGTGTTTAAGGAGAAGCTGGAGAACTCAATAAAGAAAGTGCTGGAGGAATTTGACATTTATGATGACAAAATCGATTTTAAGGTTGAGATACCTCCTGAGGGGTTTGGTGATCTTTCTACAAATGCCGCGTTTATTCTTTCGAGGATCTTGAAGAAGAGCCCGAGAGAAATCGCTAATATAATCTGCGAGAGACTCGGCAACGAAGCCGACTATAGCAGAGTGGAGGTTGCCGGACCAGGATTCATAAACGTTGATTTCTCCATTACATATCTATCCTCTGTACTGGCGGAGTTGATCGATGCGCCGGATTTCTGGAAGAGAAAGGGCGATACGAGAATTCAGTTTGAATTTGCAAGCGCCAACCCAACGGGACCCTTTACAGTTGGTCATGGGCGCCAGGCAGTATTTGGAGATGTTCTGTGCCGAATCTTTTCTTCAAGAGGATACAGAGTCCAAAGAGAGATGTACATAAATGACGCGGGAAGGCAGATTGGACTCCTGGGCCGCTCTTTGTGGGTTAGATACAATCAATACCTCGGTGTAGAAGAGGAGCTACCTGAGGATGGCTATCAGGGTGAGTATTTGATCGATATTGCCAGGGGACTTGCCGGTGAGATCGGAGAGCGTTTCAAGGCGGTTTGGAACTCGGAGGCCGAAGCTTTTTTCAAGAAATATGCTCTCGACAAGATGCTGGAAGATATTATGGGAACACTCAAGAGGCTGAGAGTGGAGTTTGATAACGTCTTCTTTGAGAGCTCTCTGATAGACGATGGAACTGTTGACTCTGTAATTGGCATGCTTGACAGAAAAGAGTTGATATATGAATCGGAAGGGGCGAGATGGCTTAAAGTCTCAAACTTTGTGGAGGATGATGATAAGGTCCTCGTGAGATCGAACGGAAGCTATACTTACTTCATGACCGACATTGCTTATCATTACAATAAGCATGATAGGGGTTTCAAAAAGGTATTTGATATCTGGGGTGCGGATCACATGGGCCACATTCCTAGGATGAATGCTGCTATGAAGGCCCTGGGAATAGAAGATGGATTTCTGAATGTGATTGTCCACCAGTACGTAAATCTCAAAAGAGAGGGTGAAGTGGTAAAGATGTCGACCAGAAGAGGGGAATTCACAACCCTGGATGAGCTAGTTGAAGCTGTTGGAGTGGATTCGACGAGATACTTCTTCGCGATGTTCGATCCTGACACTCACATGCTTTTTGACATAGATCTGGCAAGGCAGAGATCGAATGACAATCCTGTCTTTTACGTCCAGTATGCCAACGCAAGAATAAGCAATGTATTCAGAACTGCTAAGGAGAAGAACGTGAAAAGATCGAGAGATTCGCTTGAGCTTCTCGATTCTCAGGAAGACAGGAGGATCATCAAGCTGCTGACGATTTTTCCTGAGATTTTGGATTCGGTAGTCGCAGATTACAGAACAAACCGTCTAACGTCTTATCTGGAGGATCTGTCCAGGGCATTTCACGGTTACTACAACAAGAATATCATTGTAGACCCGGAGAACCCGGCACTTTCAGGTGCAAGGTTAGCTTTGTGCGAAGCGATTCAGAACATTTTAAGGAGCGGATTAGAGCTTCTTGGCGTTGAGGCTCCCGATAGTATGTAATGGAAGAACTTCGTATTGAGAAGCTAATCGCAGGAGGTTTCTCTCTCGCCAGAACAGCTGACGGGAAAGTAGCTTTGCTCGATGCGGGTTATCCAGGCGAAGTTGTTGAAGCTAGCAAGAAAAAGGGAAGAAGCGACTTCCATACGATGAAGGTTGAGAGAGTGCTTGTCCCTTCAAATAGCCGGAGAGAAAGGCTTTGCAGGAACTTTCCGGTATGCGGCGGATGCGACTGGCAGACACTTGACTATTCAGAACAGCTTTTCTGGAAGAGAGAGGTAATTAGTGAGCAGTTCAAAAGAGTAGGAAAGATTGAACTGGAGGACTTTGAGATTGTTCCTTCACCAAGAGAGACGAATTACAGACTTAAGATGGAGTATGTGTGTCACGGGGGGAAAGATGGGCTTTCTCTCGGTCTTTATAGGAGGAATAGCAACTCTCCCGTTAGTTGCCAGGGTTGTGTGTTGGGCCTGAAAGACTTCGAAAAGGCCAGATCGGGTTTCGAGGAGATACTGAGGAAAACGGCAATCGTTCCATATAACAGGGTTACTGGAAGAGGCGAACTCAAGCATGTAATTCTAAGAGGCAACGGAAGAGAAATCATGGCAATACTTGTTACAAAAGGAGAATGTCTTCCCGATGAAAACCGTATTGTCTTGGAGGTTAGGAAGAAGCTTCCCTATGTCTCGACGCTCGTTCATCTTATGAATGCGAACGACAGGGTAGTTATGAGAGGCGTTTCGAGAACGCTTTTCGGGGAAGGGGTAATCGACCAGGAGCTTTCCGGAAGAAAGTTTGAGATTCCGCCCGTAGCCTTCTTTCAAAACAATCTCGAAGTTACGGAGTCGATTGTCAGTCATATATTTAATGAGATGAAGGATACGGCTGGCGACTCTCTTCTTGATCTTTACAGTGGCATAGGAACATTCTCTATCACCGTTGGGAAGAAGATGGGCCGTGTCACCGCGGTAGAATCGAATCCCGTATCTGTTAAGGCTCTCAAGGCAAATTCGAATCTTAACGGAATGTTTGGGATCGAAATCGTGTCGAGCGATGTTATTGAATTTCTCAAGTCTGATCAGCGTCACTACTCTACGATAATTCTCGATCCGCCCAGATCCGGAGTCGGTTCGGAGATTGGGCTTCTCGATAAGTTTGGCGCTTCCATGGTGTTTTATGTGTCCTGTGACCCTACTACCCTGGCGAGAGATACCGCAAAGCTCAGAGAGTCAGGCTACAAAATCTCTTCGGTAAAGGCTTTCGATATGTTTCCCCAGACATGGCATGCTGAGTGCGTGGTATTGATGTCCAGAGGATAATTGTAGGGGCGACACAGAGTAAAAATCCGAAGTGTAAAAATTACGAAAATATCGGTTCATGGGAACAAATCTATGAGGCTGATTTTGAACCGTACAGAGCGATTTAGATGTCAGTGCTAAAGGTATTGAGTATGCGGTAGATCAGGGAGCAAATATTATCAACCTCAGCCTGGGAGGACCCGGTGAGGATGTGGACATCGCTAATGCTGTTCGATATGCCAGTGAAAAGGGTGTATTTGTGGTGGCTGCTTCCGGAAATGATAACCAAAATTGCGACAGCTATACACCGGCAGGGCAGGAGAATGTGTATACAGTAGGGGCAATAAATCCACTGAAAACAAAAGCAAGATTTTCAAATTATGGGAATAGTGTGGAGGCTGCTGCTTCCGGTGTGAAAATTTTGAGCGCTGTACCAGGGAATCAATATGAAGCCTGGGATGGAACCAGTATGGCTGCACCGGTTGTTTCAGGCATTGCTTCAATAATGCTGACTCAGAAGCCTGATATTAATGTTGTTGAACTTGTTAGTATATTAAATGAATCTTCCGAGGATATTTTAGAAGAAGGACAGGATCAGAAGTCCGGCTATGGATTGCCCAATGCTGAAAAGGCATGGAAGTTGTTAACAGGAGAGGAAGTATCATCGACTGAAGAACAGGCTACATTTAATTCCTTGCAAAAAGCCATTGATGGAGCAAGCAAACTGAAAATCCGGCAAAATGATGTAAACAGTCTGGTGATATCAAATAACAATGCAGATAATAGTTCTGAGATAAAATCTAAATTAAGTGATCTAAAGGATAAAGTAAGTAACTACAAGGAAGAGAATGAGGAGCAGATTGAAGAATGGAAAAAAGAGTTTAAAGAAAACCAGGAAATCAATAAGCAATATATGCAGGAGATATACGAAGGTTTGGAAATACTTAAGCCCCTTCTGGAGCAGTTCTAGGACAGCTATGAACAGGGTACCTTAGAACTCACTCCCGAAGAGTTAATTCAGATACAACAGGAGATTGAAAAGCTGGCAGGCTATCAGGAATATGTAAAAACAAGAAGTGAAGAACTACAGAAGATGTGGGATGAAATAGCTCAACTTTTCTCTGAAGGAAATTATGAAGAGGCAAAGGCAATGTTTCCCGACATACTGGAGATGCAAATAGACCTGACTAAGAATCTGGAACTGCTATTAAATGAAATAAACGAACTTACAAAGTTATTAGAAGAAGTTCTTTAGTAATAGAATAAGACTTATTGCCATGCAGTACAGACATAAGAGTGAATAAGGATATGGAAAAAGCAAAGGCTTTTGAGAGGAAGGTGAAAACTAATGGGGATCGGAATTTTCTTTAATGTACCTGCCCATGGACATATTAACCCAACACTGCCAATAGTAAATGAACTGGTGAAAAGAGGAGAAACAATCATATATTACAGTACTGAAGCATTCAGAGAAAAAATTGAAAAAGCAGGTGCAAGATATAAGCCCTACAGTTTCTCTCTCCCTCAAGGGCCAACATCAGGCGGTAATTTCGTAAATCTGGCAGGAATGCTTCTAAAAGCCACAGAAGAGGTAATGTCCGAAGAGATGAACTATATCAGAAAATTGCAGCCTGATTACATCATTCATGATTCCATGTGTCCCTGGGGCAAGTATATGGCAAAGCATCTTGGAATAAAGGCTGTAAATACGACATCTACCTTTGTGTTCTCCGGAGAGACAACCAATAAAGCCGATGGATTCAGAAAGAAAATTTTAAAAATGGCGCTTGAAGAAGGTATAGGCAAAATTTTTGATATTGTTTCGACAAAAAGAAGATTAAAAGTAGAATATGGAGTAGACGGCAAAATAATGGATCTTTTCCGTAACCAAGAAGAGTTAAATATAGTATTCACATCTTTGCAATTTCAGCCGGATGGAGCTAAGCTTGGTAATAAGTTCGTATTCATAGGTCCGTCAATTTACGACAGGAAGGATGCCCAGGACTTTTCATTTGAAAATATTGGAGACAGGAAGCTTGTCTATATCTCTTTAGGTACTATTGCAAATGAAAGACTGGATTTTTACAGGGAATGTATTAAAGCATTTTCTAAGTCGGAATTCAATGTATTGATTTCCATAGGCAGCAAAGTAAATAAGAAAGAATTCGGAGTCGTACCGTCCAATATTTATATTGAGAACTATGTTCCCCAGATAGAAGTTTTAAAAAGAGCCAGTTTGTTTATATCCCACGGTGGAATGAACAGTGTGAATGAAGCCCTTTATTTCGGGGTGCCTCTATTGATTTTCCCCCAGCAACCCGAGCAGGTCATGGTTGCCAAAAGAGTTGAGGAATTGGGTGCGGGGATATGTATTACAAAAAAGGAAATTGATTCTGAATATCTATTTAAAAAGTCTGTTTACATTATAGAGAGCAGATCATTTTATGAAAGTGCAGGAAAAATAGGTGAGGATTTTCGAGAGGCTGGAGGGTATAAAGCCGGAGCTGATGCTATATTAAATTATGTTATGGAAAATGAAACTTAAGAGGGAAGGAAAGGATGATGAAGTCGAAAAGATTAATCTTAGTCTCATTAATGCTAGTTTTCATTCTCTCCGTGATTGGAATGGCGGCTAACGCTTCCAATAACGACCGAGATTCTCAAGATACGGAAGGTTCCATAATGGTCGGTGGTTTAAAGCGTACTTATCTCATGCATATTCCGCCTAACCGCGATCAATCCCAACCCATGCCGCTGGTTATCGCCTTGCATGGTGGAGGGGGAAGTGGGTCCGGAATGGTAGAAACAACCCAGGGTGGTTTTAATGTGTTGGCAGACGAAGAGGGGTTTGTTGTAGTTTATCTGGATGCTGTGGACAATCAGTGGAACGACGGCCGTAGCAAAGAAGAAGACCACCCGGCACACCGGGAGAATATCGACGATGTCGGTTTTATCTCCGCTTTGATTGATCAATTGATTAAAGAAGAGAATGTTGACCCCCAGAGGGTTTATGTTACAGGAATGTCCAATGGAGCGATGATGACGTATCGCCTGGCCGCTGAATTGTCTGAAAAAATCGCAGCGGCAGCTCCGGTGGATGGTAATATTCCCGAGAATTTAGCAGCTAACTATACACCCGCCAAACCTGTTTCCATGCTGGTTATCAATAACACTGCCGATCCACTGATGCCCTGGCAAGGTGGAGATATAACCGGACCTTTTGGAAACAAAAAGCTCGGCAAAGTACTTTCAGTCAGCGAGAGTATTAAATTATGGGTAAAGCACAACCAATGCTCAATTATCCCCGCGGAAATCACTAAACTGGATAATGATCCCAATGATGGCACTCAGGTACGGCGAATCACTTATACCGGAGGAGTGGAAGGGACGGAAGTGATTCTATATGCAATCGAAGGCGGCGGACATACTTGGCCCGGAGGTTCTTCTAAACTGTCGGAACGGGTTATCGGCAAAACAAGCCAGGAGATAAATGCTAATGAGGTTATCTGGAATTTTTTCAAGAACCATACACGGCAGTGAGGGAACTATCTTTTAAGGTTCAGTGTTATTCTACTAAAGCAGAATTGGCTGATGATGTTTTTATGACATGCTTTTAAGTTAATACTGAGCTTTGACAGCAAAAGTGAACAAATGGTAGGAATAAGTTCTGAAAGGTGCATAAGTTCGTGGTAGATATTTGAATCACTTTTGAAATGCGGTGCCACGTTGGTTTGATTGTCACTCTGTTATAACCTTAATGCATCATAATTAAATCTACTCAAGAGAGATAGCTTCCTCCTTGACTTCCGTATGGGTTATACTTTCCTTTGGGAAGAAGTGCAAATCGGTGTCAAGGAGGGTTTTTGTTGAAAGACTTTTCTGAACTTGTTTCGCTTGCCAAGGCAGGCGGTACTCGAAGAGTTGTTCTTATAGGATCAGAAGATAGAGAGGGGATAAGGGCTCTCAAACACGCATTTGACGAAGGGATCGCAACGCCGGTTTTTGTTGGCAGAGAAGCAGAGACTCTCGAAATCTTGAAAGAAGAAGGACTTGAGGGAGAGTTGATACCCGCCTCCTCCCCCGAAGAAGCTTGCGAGAAGGGGATAAAGTTAGTTAGTTCCGGCAAAGCCGATGTTGTGATGAAGGGACTGTTGAAGACATCGATTCTCCTGAAAGCGGTTCTGAACAAAGAATGGGGCTTAAGATCGGGAAGGGTTTTGAGCCACATAGCGGCTATGGATGTTCCGGTAGTCGACAGGGTTGTTTTCGTAACCGACGGAGGAATGATAATCCGCCCGGATCTACAGACAAAAGTGTCGATAATCGAGAACGCCGTTGCCTTTCTGAAGTCAATAGGCTATGAAAAACCAAAAGTCGCGCTTATTGCTGCTGTTGAGGTTGTGAACGAAGATATGCAAGAGACTATCGATGCGGCCGTTATTTCCAAGATGAGCCAAAGAGGGCAGATCAGCGATTGTGTAATCGATGGGCCTCTAGGTGTGGACAATGCGCTTTCGCTTGCAGCGGCACAAATCAAGAAGATTTCCGGGCCGGTAGCAGGGCAGGCCGATCTCCTAGTCGTACCGGATATTGCAAGTGGTAATTTTGTGGGCAAGTCGGCCGTCTATCTTGCCGGTGGAACGATCGCCGGTCTTATTTTGGGTGCAACTGCCCCAATCGTTATTGTATCCAGAGCCGATTCGGCTGCTTCTAAACTGGCATCTATCGCCCTGGCCAGTTATTCGATCGGCAAGAGCTCATGAAGGGCAATTTTAGAGATGAGACTATAAATACCGAAGGAAACATGATTTAGCGAGCTGCTCAGTTCTCTATCGATCGATTATGATCAGTATATTGTGACTGAGAACGGTAAGATCGCAAATCTTAATACGTTTCTGGAGACAACTCGGAAGCCCTAATAGTTAAGGCCGTTGTCGGCGGGTAAGGATTCAAGGAATCTGGAAACTGCAGAGTCTGGAATATCAATCCCGAGCTCGAGATCTTTCTTGTGCTTCCCGTGATAATCACTGCCGCCCGTGGCTATCAATCCGAGGTTTCCTGAGATTTCGAAAAGCTCTTCTCGAGTTGTTTCTTCATAGGTCTTGTAAAACACTTCCATGCCTTTTAATCCGTAACGTATCATTGTCCTAATGATCTCTATCGTTTCTTTTCGATCTAGCATCATCGAAAGAGGATGGGCTAGGACGGGAACACCCCCAGCGGAGAGAATGAGTTCAATTGCACTCTTTATGGATAGCTTCTCTTTCTCAACGTACGCTTTTCCATCTTTTCCTAGAAACTCTTTGAAGGCATTTTCTGTTGAGTCAGAATAACCCTTTCTCACAATTAGATTGGCTATGTGTGGTCTTCCCAGACTTTCACCGGGAAATGAACTTTCCAGCTCTTCATCGGTAATCTGAACACCGAGAGATCGCAGCCTCGAGAGAATCCTTGTGTTCCTAAGATCTCTCTTAAGCCTCAACTGTCTGAGCTCTTCTTCCATAGACGAAGCTTCGAAAACCATACCGTAACCAAGAACATCGAGGGTCTCATGAAAGTCACAGCTTATCTCTACTCCCCTTATGTACTTTATTCCAGCTCTCAAGCACAGTTCCCTGGCTTCATTCTGGCCAGCCAGTGTATCGTGGTCGGTAACAGAGAGAATGGAGATTCTTTTGTCCGCAGCCTTTTGCACTATTGCCGCAACCGAGTCCGTGCCGTCGGAATGATCAGAATGACAGTGAAAGTCTACAAACATTCAGCTACCACCTTTTACATCAATGATGATATTATTCTACTAGAGGTGATCACAATACAATACTACCTCAACGAAGGAACAATCTTGAAAAAACGTTACAGAATTATCGAGCCCCTTGGAAGGGGCGGTTTTGGCATGACCTATTTATGCTCAGACTTCCATACCGGAAATAGCGTGGCTGTTAAGGAGTTCTTTCCAAGAGGTGCAGAAAGGGAAGGTAATTTCGTTAAACCCATAAGCAGCGATCTGAAGGAAGCCTATTTCGAAAGGCTTTCTTCTTTTTCAGAAGAATTCACAATCATGTCTAAAATCGACGATGATAGGGTCGTGAAGGTACTTGATCTTTTTACGGAGAACAACACAGCTTACTATGTTATGGAATTTATAAGCGGAAGAACATTAAGAGACTCGGTGAAGTCCGATGGAGTTGTTGATGAGTCTGAAGCTCTAGAAATCATCGATGAAATCCTTAAGGGTGTGTCCTCGATCCATGAAAGAGGTTACATTCATGGTGACTTAAAGCCGACCAACGTCATGCTTACAGATGAAGGAAAAATAAAGGTCATGGATTTCGGCGCAGCCTGTTTGAAAGATGTTTACTTGATGAATTCACTTTCTAAGGTTGTTTCTTTGAGTTACACCTGTCCCGAGAAATTCTTATCTTCTTCAACTCCAAGCTATTCATGGGACGTCTATTCCGTAGGAGGTATCCTTTTCTTTCTCCTGAGTGGAGAGGATCCTATTCCTTCGACAGAGAGGATTAAGGGAATTCCACTTGTCTTAGATCTATTCCCCAGGAAGGCACGAAGAATTCTGGAAAAGTCAATGTCTCTAGTTGCAGACAAGAGGTACACAGACGCCGATCACTTCAGAAAAGCGTTGAGGCCGAGGCTATTTGGATTTTGATTTATCTTCTGGCAATCAGATAGTATATATCTCTCATCTCTTTCTTGAGGTCGGTAAAAGAGTCTATTTCTCCGAGAATCGAATGAAACGACTCCTTGACCTCTATCTGGGCCTCTTCAAGAGACTCGAAGGATAGAATAGTCAGTCTATTCTGTTTCCCATCTTTTCCGGGTGTCTTTCCAAGTTCACTTTCGGTAGAAATGACGTCCTTTATGTCGTCCATCATTTGGAAGAGTTTTCCGAATCTCACACCGAGTTTGTACATCTCGTCTATCTTTTCTCTTTTCTCTCTTATGAAGGGGGCAGCGAAGCAGAAGCCAAAAAGAGCTCCTGTCTTTGCAGCATGGATCCTTTCCATCTGTTCTATGGATTCGTCTTCTGGAAAGACGTCATCGAATTCACCCTCTACAACTTTAAGTGATGTCTCTTGCCACAGCTCTAGAATGGGATGAATGTATCTGGTTTCAAGATCAAGGGAGGAAAAGACCCTGCCTGGAAAAAGCATAAGAAAATCTCCCGCAAGTATTGCCTTGGATTCACCGAATTTGATATGACTTGATGGCAGGCCTCGCCGAATAGTGTCGTTATCTATGGCAGGTAGATCATCGTGAATCAGGCTCCCGCTGTGAAACAGCTCAACGGCAATTCCAGCCTTCAAAGCGTTTTCCTCTCCAAACCCCGTGTACCTGGAAAGTTCCCAGATTAGATATGCCCTGAGCCTCTTGCCTCCAGCCAGCGGAGTATAGCTGACGACATCTTTGAAAGGCTTGGATATGTGGAGTTCGTCCAGAAAGTTCTTGAGTTTGCAGTTGAAAAAGGGAGAGAATTCAGCTAGTTTCACTATCGTCTTCCTTGTTCCTAAAATGTTTTTTCAGCTCTTCGATATCGAGATTCTCGACAAACTTCTTGAAACCCTCGGTATCTTCTTCCTGGCCGTGCTGAAGCGCGTCGGTCTGTAGATTGCTTAGGTCGATCGAACTCTCTTTAAACACCGAATCTTCTACAAAAATCGGGAAGCCCTTTTTGACGGCAAGCACAAGACAATCGGAAGGACGCGCATCGACAACGTAAAGCTGTCCGCTTCTATCCTGCAAGTGCAGAGAAGCGTAATAAACATTGTCTTTAACCTGTCCGATCACCGCCTTTTCAAATACCCCGCCAAGTTGAGTAACCGTATTTACAAATAGGTCATATGTTAAGGGCCTTGGGAAGTCCTTTCCGCTAATCGCGAGGGCAAGAGCTTCGGCCTCGAACGGTCCGATCCATATTCCGAAACCTTTGTTAGTCTTTTCAACTTCAAGTATTACCACCGGGGAATTACTCTGGTCAAGAGCAAGGCCCCTCAGTCTTACCTGTAACATAGAACCCACCTCAATTTCTCATTGATTCCAAAGCTGCCTTAATTATATTATAGACTTCTCCGCTGAAGTCTTCCTCGGAATTGAAATCTTGGGGAAGGATAGGTTTGCAAACAGAAAGAGAGATTCTCGAAGGTGTGATCAGAAAGCTGTTCTTCCTGAGAAGATTGCGTGTTCCGTCAAGTGCCACGGGGAGGACCTTCACACCAAGTTTATAGGGAATTGATAGACTCCCTTCTTTGAATTTCCCAATTTCACCGGCCTCGCTTCGTGTCCCTTCTGGAAAAAGAAGAATCGTTCCGTCCTCTTTCAGAATTCTGAATATTTTCCTCATTGCGCCGGCCGTTTGTAATCTGTTTCCTCTTTCAATGTATACTCCGTCCAGCGCGCTTATGAACCAGCTTATGCCAGGAATCTTTGAGAGCTCTTTTTTTGCAATGAAAGCTATCTCTGGGTAGACGTAGCCGGGTATAAGAGGTATATCGAATGCGCTTTGATGATTTGCGACGATAACCATGGGGCCAGTCTCTGGAACGTTTTCCTTACCAGACAACCTTACTCTTGACCCCGAAAGCACGAAAGCCGCCCTGCCGAATCTAGAGACCTCTCTTGAAATGAAGGTCTTTCTCTCTTTCTTCCCTTTGAATTTCCCGATCACATTTCCAATTAGAATGACTATACCGCCATAAACACAGATGTAGAGAACTCCGAGCACGGCAATCCAGACAGTTACGAGTAAGCTAAGAAGCTTCTTCAGGAATCTCAATGCTCTTTACCTCCAGTATATCGCCATTCTTTATCCGGTACATCTTGGACTTTTCAATTATATCTTTTGCAAGACATTCCAGGTCTAGTCCAGCTTCGACCCGATTTATGTCGAAAAGCCTCGCCTTTGTTACTGGATTCGACGGAACAAAAACAGTACAACAATCTTCGTATGGCAAAATCGACGTTTCAAACGTGCCTATTTGTTTCGCGAGCTCTATTGTCTCGATTTTATCGTAAGATAGTAGCGGCCTGAGCACTATTAGCTCAGTCTGTTCTTCGATAACTCTCAAGTTTTCAAGGGTCTGACTTGCAACCTGGCCCAGGTTCTCTCCCGTAACGATTGCGATTATTCTTTGAGCTTCTGCTATCTTACTTGCGATTTTCATCATCAGTCTTCTCTGGCAGACCAGGCTATATCTTTCTTCAACGTGTTTATGGACTGCAATCTGAGCGTCGGTAAAATGCATGGAATATAGCCTGAACTCTCTTCCACCGTTATAGATTGAGAGAGTTTTCGCTAGTGACAGAACTTTGTCAAATGATCTTTCTCCGGTGTAAGGAGGACTGGAGAAGTGTATTGCATCGAGATCCAACCCCCTCTTTTGAGCCAGCCACCCTGCTACAGGGCTATCAATTCCGCCCGAAAGCAGCAACAAAGCCCTACCGCTAACTCCAACGGGAAGACCTCCGCTTGCTGTTGTCTTCCCACTCGAGATCAGCACTCCTTCATCCCTTATCTCAATCTCTATCTTGAATTCAGGATTGTGAATATCTACACTCGTTTCAGGGAGTTCTTCGAGAATTCTCTCCCCAACGAGGGGATTCAGCTCAACGCTTTTTAGAGGAAATCTCTTGTCCAGTCTCCGGGTTTCAACCTTGAAAGTCTTTCTTCCTCTCTTCATTTCATCCTTTGCAAGATCGACCGAGGTCAGGTAAATATCTTCCAGATCATAGGAAGTCCATGTTCCGACACTGAAGTTCTGTATGCCAAACGTTCTGGACATTATTTCTATCGACGATCTTAGTCTCTCTGAGGGAACAGAGACGATTATCCGTCCTCTGATTCTTTCGACTGTCGATCTTCCCAGTTGCCTCTTTATGTTGTTTACGAGGACTTTCTCGAAAAGCTTTCTGTTCCCTTTCTTCAGAGCGATTTCTCCATACCTGACCACAACAAATCTATTCATTAACCTACCTCCGTCAATCTTTCCCTCATGTAGTTATATAATATTCCTATCATACAATCTTCGTTTGGAGGTGTGCTGTTTTATGAAGAAAATGCTTGTGATCATTTTTTTGATTGTCTTTTCATCGGTTTTCTTTGCTTCTGAATACGAAGCGTTGCTTTCCGAGTTTGTTCAAATAAGGGCCATGGAAGACACCGAAATGATGGCCGAGTTCATTGAAAAACTTGAGTCTGAGGACCTGGAAGATATAGAAATCCTCACTCTTCTCGCGGATTGTCACCGGGAATACGCGAACTGGATAGAGGATAAGAAGACAAGAGAGACTCATTATAACAAGGCAAGAGAGCTTGCAGAACAGGCAATAAAAATGGATGACTCATATGGAATGGCCTACTATGTTAAGGGAGCGGCAATAGGACAACTCGCTCAGATGGCAGGAATAATTCAGTCCATGTTTCTCATATCGGATTTCGACAAGAGTATTGACAAAGCAATGGAACTGATGCCTGATAGCCCATTCCCATTCATTGCTAAGGGCATGAGGGATCGTGATACACCCTGGCCGTACAGAAATTACGGGAAGTCGGAAGAGCGGTTCATGAAGGCTATCGAAAACGATCCGGGATATCTCAACAGCTATTATGAGTTGGCGGTGCTTTATCAGGTTTGGAAGAAGAAGGATCTGGCGGCCCAGTATTACAGAAAGGTACTTGAACTCGAACTCCAGCCCGATTTTATCGTTCAAGGTCAGGAAGCAAAAGAAAACGCTCAGAAGTGGCTGGAAGATAACGGTTACTGATGATATACAGGATAATTTTTTCTCTGTTTCTTCTCTTTATCATGCCATTCCTGAACTATTCTATTATGCTCTCGGCGATTGTGGTTTCCCTGGTCCTGATCGGAATGATCCTCGGTAGCAAGACTGAGCGGGTTGCCAGGATTCAGAATTTGACGCTTACTTTGTTCTATGTTGTAATTCTATTTGGCTATTTTCAAGACACGGCAGGCATGGTTTACAGAAGCGAAGTTGTAATCCTTGCAGTAGCACAGGGAGTCTCGGGGTTCTATGGGCTTTTTCACCACAGAAGATCTCTATCGGTCGTCCTTTCCCTGGGATACTGGATTCTGGTTGGGACTGCCTTAAGCAGAATTGCATGGATGCGACTTGGAAGCGGCGGTTTGATCCTTGGTATTGCATTGATCGCTCTTGTTGCGTTTCAAGACATCAGGAGAATCTACAAGCCATTAGTTAGAAGTCCCTTTGAACAGGATGGTGAAAGCTGAAATGGGTAACACGGGAAAGATCAAAATTGGGATTGTTCAATTCAGAGCCGATAATGATGCCCCTGGGGAGAATCTGGAGAAGATTACCAGTTACATAGAGAGTCTCGTTGAAGAAAATGTAGATCTTGTTCTTCTCCCCGAGATGTTCAACAGCGGGTACGGCACAGATGAGGCGACTATAAGCAATGCCTCTGAAATGCAAGAAGAGACCGTGGAGGTTCTCTCTGCTCTTGCAGACTACAATGATATTGCAGTTGTAGGTGGAATCGTAAACAAAACGAATGGAGGTTTTTTCAACTCTACTGTCATAATGCTGCCTTATCTAGAACCGATTTACTACAACAAAACCCACCTTTTCCGCGATGAAAAGAAAGTCTTCACTCCCGGTAGTGAATTCAAGACTTTCGAGTTCTCTGGAATCCAGTTCGGAGTGCTTATGTGTTACGAAATAGGGTTTCCAGAGATCTCAAGAAAGCTATGTAAACAGGGGGCAGAGGTTCTCCTGGTTCCATTTGCCTTTGGAAGGGAAAGGAAATTGATCTTTGAGACAGCAACCAGAGCCCGCTCAATAGAGAATGGATGCTTCCTGGTCGCCTCTAGCCAGTGCGGTACAAATAAGACAATGAACTTTGTTGGAGAAAGCAGAATAATCTCACCTTCAGGCGAGATTATTGTAGATTGCGGAGGAGCCGAAGGTTTTGCTTCTGCCGAGATCGACATTAGGCTGGTCAAGAAGTATCGATTCGGAGAGAGCCGTGATTCACACGGTTATTTCTCCAACTTTAGAGACGATCTTTACCGTTGAAACCCGGTTGACAGGTTCATTCGCATGAGATAGAATAAATACCGTTAGTGGGCCGTTAGCTCAGCAGGCAGAGCGATTGATTCTTAATCAATAGGTTGCAGGTTCGATCCCTGCACGGCTCACCAGAGTGAGAAGATTAAGTGGAGAAGTTCTCCCACCCCCGCCCTAAGGTTGAGGGGTCGATACCTGAAAGAAGGGTTATTGACATGGCGGGATTTTCCGCCAATTTTTTTTGAGAGGTGATGTAGTATCGCAAGAGGTGACTCAACTCCGAAGAACAACGAAATAATGACGAAGACGGTTAGACTTGTTGACATGAACGGCGAACAGCTTGGGGTAGTCCAGACGTCAGAAGCTTTGAGAATTGCCAGAGAAAAGGGACTGGATCTTGTTCTTGTAGCACCTGCGGCGAATCCGCCAGTTGCAAGGATCATGGATTATGGGAAGTACAAGTACGAAAAAGACAAGCGCAAGAAGGAAGCGAAGAAGAAAACTAAGCAGTCCCAGCTTAAAGAGATGAAATTCAGGATTAGAATCGATGAACACGATTTCCAGACCAAGACGAACAGGATCAAAGAGTTTCTTGAAAAGGGAAGCAAAGTAAGAGTGGTAATCATGTTCAGAGGAAGGGAAATTGTCTTTTCAGATAAAGGGAGAGAGATTCTCGAACGAGTTGCAGATCAGCTTCAGCAGATTTCCGATATCGATCGGCCTCCAAAGCTGGAGGGGAGAGATATGTGGATGATCCTTAAGCCAAAGACAACTCCTCAAGGAGGTAAAGATAATGGGCAACAAAGTAAAAATGAAGACTCATAAGGCAAGTGCCAAAAGGTATAAGGTGACCGGTAGTGGAAAGATCATGAGAAATCAGTCTGGAACTGGCCATAATACCGGTAAGAAGAGCGAAAGCAGCCGTCGTGAGGCCAGAAAGTGGAAACTGGTCGAGGGCGGATATGAGAAGAAAGTTAAGAAAAGCCTGGGCATTTGACCCTGTTGTGAGGTGAGATTTAGATGCGTGTAAAAGGTGGAGTAAACTCTAAGAAGAAAAAGCTGAGATATTTGAAAGCCGCTAAAGGATACAGAGGTGCCCTCAGTAGAAGGTACAGACTTGCAAAGCAGTACTACATAAGATCCGGAGTGTACGCGTACGCAGGAAGGAAAGTAAGAAAGAGAGATTTCAGGAAGCTCTGGATTACTAGAATAAATGCTGGCGCAAGAATCGCAGGAACTAAGTACAACGATCTGATTCATGGTTTGAAGATTGCAGGAGTAAACATAAACAGAAAAATGCTTGCCGATCTTGCAGTCAACGATTTTGGAACGTTCAAGGAGTATTGTGAAATCGCCAAATCGGCGTTGAATGGAAATTAAAAGGGGCTCAGGCCCTTTTTTTTTGAAGGGAGATGAAGGACGATGGAATACTCTGCAAGGAGAATAGGAAAGATGGCCTTCTATGCAAAGACTCCTTCTGGCCATGATATACATATGGATGCAAATGAAAGTTCTGGAGGCGATGGATCGGCGCCAGCTCCAATGGAGATGGTAATGGCCGCGCTGATGGGTTGCACTTCAATGGATGTAGTTTCGATTCTCTCCAAGATGAAGGTTACGGACTACGAGTACTGGATTTCTGCAAATTATGAGCATGCAAAGGAACATCCGAAAGTATTCACGAGCATCGAACTCGTATATCACTTCTCGGGTAAGAATCTACCGAAGGATAAGATAGAAAAGGCGGTTACCCTCTCTCAGGAAAGATACTGTTCTGTCTCGGCTATGCTTGGCAAAACGGCTGATATGTCAATGAGAATTGAATATGAAGGTGAAGAAAAGTGAATCCAAAAGAAATGGCAGAGAGAATGGAAACCATAAGAGACAACGTTAAGTCAATAAAGAATAAGATACTCGTTATGTCTGGAAAGGGGGGAGTTGGCAAGACGACGGTCGCGGTCAATCTAGCGCTAGCTTTGGCAGATGAAGGCTTCAAGACCGGTCTGATGGATATAGATCTCCATGGACCCAACGTAGCGAGGATGGTCGGTCTGAAAAAGCAGCCCGAAGTTGTAGAAGGACAGATTTTCCCTCCCGAGGCTCTGCCTAACCTGAAGGTTATTAGCATCTCAAGTTTCGTTGAAGAGGATGCTCCGGTGATTTGGCGTGGGCCGATGAAGACGACAGCGATCTACCAGTTTCTCGGGGATGTTATGTGGGGTGAACTAGACTTTCTCGTAATCGATTCTCCTCCAGGGACGGGAGACGAGCCGCTCACCGTTCTGCAGACTCTAACCGATCTTGTGGCCGTTGTAGTCACTACTCCCCAGGCAGTTGCCGTTCAGGACGTGAAGAGGGCGATTAATCTTGTCAAGACCATGCACAGAGATATTCTTGGAATTGTCGAGAATATGTCTTATTTGAGGTGCCCACACTGCGGAGAAGTGATAAGACTCTTTGGCGAGGGCGGAGGAAAGGAT
Organism: Mesotoga sp. HF07.pep.5.2.highcov; assembly: GCF_003666285.1. Lineage (NCBI taxonomy): Bacteria > Thermotogati > Thermotogota > Thermotogae > Kosmotogales > Kosmotogaceae > Mesotoga > Mesotoga sp. HF07.pep.5.2.highcov. Next base: position 27,898 of record NZ_JFHJ01000370.1, read on the forward strand.
CTTGAAAATCTCTTCAAGATTCCGCTAATCGGTTCTCTTCCATTTGATCCCGCACTCGTAGGTTTTTCAGACACCGGGAAAAGCATTGTGACTAACATGAGAGGATCTGAGCTGGAAACCGCTTACCGGGAAACAGTGAGGGAGATAGTGAAAAGGGTGAAAGTTCAGTGAGTCATTTCAAAAGTTTGACACTTGAGTGGAGCGAAGACCGCCTGAAAATGATTGATCAGAGGAAGCTTCCTACGGCAGAAGAGTATGTAGAATGCAGGAACCATGAAGAAGTATATGTTGCGATAAGAGAAATGATAGTCAGAGGTGCTCCAGCAATAGGCGCCACTGCAGCCTTCGGTTATCTGCTAGGTGCACAGGAAGTACTGGATGCTTCCGATGAAGTCTTGTTGGATCACATGACAACTGTTAAGAAAAGGCTTTCCGAGAGTAGGCCCACTGCCGTGAACCTCTTTTGGGCCCTGGACAGAATGGAAAACGCTCTTAATTCTAACTGGGGTTTGGAAAGGAAGAAACTCATCGAGTCGCTCGAGCGAGCGGCCCTGAGTATTGCAAAAGAGGATATAGAAATCAATAAATCGTTAGGAAGAAATGGAGCAACGGTTGTGAGAGATGGAGATGGAATTTTAACTCACTGTAATGCCGGAGCTCTTGCAACAGTCGATTACGGCACGGCTCTCGGGGTAATGCGAGCTGCTGTGGAACAGGGTAAGAGAATCAAAATCTTCGCCGATGAAACTCGCCCTTATCTTCAGGGAGCGCGGTTGACGGCCTGGGAACTCATTAAATCAGGGATCGACGTGACACTAATATGTGACAACATGGCAGGATGGGTAATGAAGAAGGGATTCATTGACCTGGTTCTAGTCGGAGCAGATAGAATTGCAGCTAATGGCGATGCCGCGAATAAAATTGGGACGTATTCCGTTGCAATACTTGCCCAGAGGCATGGGATTCCTTTCTACATAGCTGCCCCACTGAGCACTGTGGATCTCACAACCGCTTCTGGAGAAGAAATACCGATAGAAGAGAGGAGCCATAGAGAGATAACTCACATAGGCAATCAACAAATTGCGCCGGAAGGCGTGAGGTGTTTGAATCCAGCATTTGATGTAACCCCATCGAGTTTGATAACAGGAATAATCACGGAAAAGGGAATTGCGAGGCCGCCATATGACGTATCGCTGAGAGGAATGTTTGAATAGAATCTGGAGGAGGTTATTTGGATGTGGGAATCTCTAGAGAAAACTGATAAACAAGTCTTCGACATAATGTTCAAAGAGCTTGAAAGACAGATAAACGGGCTTGAGTTGATCGCTTCAGAGAATTTTGTTTCCAGGGCTGTAATGGAAGCAATGGGATCGGTCATGACGAACAAATACGCAGAGGGTTATCCTTCCAGAAGGTATTACGGAGGATGTGTCTTCGTTGACGAAGTTGAAGATCTGGCGCGTGAGAGAGCCAAGAAACTTTTTGATGCAGGGTTTGTCAACGTCCAGCCCCATTCGGGTTCTCAGGCAAACATGGCTGCTTATCTGGCAGTTGCCAAGCCAGGCGATACGATTATGGGTATGTCTTTGAGCCACGGGGGCCACCTAACTCATGGATCTCCGGTCAATTTCTCCGGGAAACTCTTCAATGCAGTCTCTTATGGAGTCAATGAGGAAACCGAGGTAATCGACTATGATGAAGTGAGGAAAGTTGCTCTTGATGCTAAACCTTCTGTAATTGTTGCCGGCGGAAGCGCTTATTCCCGAATAATCGATTTCAAAAAATTCAGAGATATTGCCGACGAGGTACACGCCGTTCTGATGGTAGATATGGCCCACTTTGCCGGCCTTGTAGCCGCAGGACTTTACCCTAACCCCCTAGATTTTGCACATGTTGTGACGACTACGACGCACAAGACCCTGAGAGGGCCACGAGGGGGAATGATTCTCACAAATAACGAGGAGATCGCAAAGTCGGTTGACAAGATGGTGTTTCCGGGTACTCAAGGTGGCCCGCTCATGCATGTGATCGCATCAAAAGCAGTTTCGTTTGGCGAGGCTCTAAGAGACGAATTCAAGGCTTATCAGCAGAACATCATCTACAACACTCGCAGACTGGCGAAGTCGCTTGAGGAAAAAGGTCTTAGGATAGTATCTGGGGGTACAGACACACATCTGTTCCTCGTTGATCTGAATCCTATGAATGTTACTGGAAAAGCTGCGGAAAAGGCCCTGGAAAAAGCGGACATTACGGTCAACAAAAATACTATCCCAAAAGAAACCAGGTCACCTTTTGTCACCAGTGGAATAAGGATCGGAACTCCTGCGATTACTACAAGGGGTATGACTGAGAAAGAAATGCCCTTGATTGCCGATTTAGTTATTCGAGTTCTAGAGAGCATAGAGGGAGAAAAGGGAGAGATCTCACAGACAAAAGTGAGAGAGATCAGTGAGGAAGTCAAGACGCTAACAAGCAAATTCCCACTCTATTCAGATCTGATTCACAGGAGTGATGCAGGTGTTTGACCAGCTTACGGTAGTCAACCATCCGCTTATTCAACATAAGCTTGGAATAATGAGAGATGATCAGACCGGTCCGAAGGAATTCAGGGAGCTCTTAAAAGAAATCACATTACTCCTTACTTACGAGGCGACGAGACATATACCGACGTACGATAAGGAAATCAAGACACCGCTGGTGAAGATGGTGGGCCAGTGTATAGAGGATAAGAAAGTGACGGTCGTTCCCATCCTCAGGGCCGGCCTGGGAATGGTGGAAGGAGTTCTTTCATTGATGCCCAACGCTTCGGTCGGATACATCGGAATATATAGAGATCCCGACACAATACAGCCGGTGGAGTACTATTCAAAGCTTCCGAGTGTTGATGAAAATACTCAGCTATTCGTTCTAGACCCTATGCTGGCAACGGGAGTGTCCTCATCGTGGGCTCTGAAAGTAGTGAAGAAAGCCGGGGCGAAACAAATCTCGCTAATGTGTCTCATCGCTGCTCCGGAGGGTGTAAGATTCATTGAGAAGAATCATCCCGACGTGAAGATCTTTACGGCGGCTCTCGACGAAAGACTCAACGACCATGCCTATATAATTCCGGGTCTAGGAGATGCCGGTGACAGACTTTACAGAACGAAGTAAGTTTAGGGCCCTGGTTCTTGGAGGTTACCTAGAGGATGTTGAAGTATCGGGCAGCGGTCACAAAGCCAGTATAGTCAAGACAGATGGAGGATCGGCATTCAATGTGGCAACCTCTCTTTTGTTACTCGGTGCTGAAGTCCTATTTTTGAGTTGTTTTGGTGTTTGCGATTCTGATCGGTGGTCTTTCAGATCAATCCCCGTTATGCCTGATTGTGCACACGGTATTTTTCTCTTCAGCGGTTCTGATGTCATTGCCGTGCAGAAACCTCAGCCTGTCGACGCAAATCAAGAGCTGGTAGGAATTCTGATCGATGAAGAGTACGATCTGCTCTACAGTACTCTGGAAATTGGTCAGCAAGCTGCATCAGTTATTAGTTCGGTGAAGTCGAGGATCAAAGTTGTTGATCCATCTCCCTTTCATGAGTTCAAAGGTCTCGATGGACTGGGGAAGTATGATTTTATTCTGGCAAATGAGTACATGTCATTTGAAAAAAGCGACAGGCGCCTGATTATAAAGGCTTCAGAAAAGGGCGTTTACTTTGCTGGTAAAGATTATTTGCCACCTGTGGTTGGGAAGAATCGTTTCGGAAGCGGGGATATATTTGGATCGGTTTTTTCGCTGCTACTCATGAATGGAGCATCTCCAGAAGAAGCTATTGGAGAAGCAGTAAAGGTAAGCGGAGAGTTTTGCTCACAGACCAGGTCGGTCGAGCAGTTTATGCTTGGGATAAGGAGCAGTCTTAATTACGTGATAAGGGGTTGAAGATATGTCCGGTAAGCTCACGGTCGTAGTGGGACCAATGTATTCGGGAAAGACCTCGACGCTTCTTTCCATGATTGAAATTTACACACTTGGAAAGAAGCGAATAAAGGTTTTCAAACCAGTAATAGACGACAGATACTCTTCTGATCATGTTGTAAGTCACTCCGGTCAGATGGCGGAAGCGATAAATGTTTACGATTCCTCCGAAATCAAGGAAATCGTGTCCAAGGAAAAGGGGAAACTCGACGCGATTTTTATTGATGAAATCAACTTTTTTGACGAAAACCTCCTTCGCATTGTAGAAGAGATAATCTTCAGTGGTGTAGATGTATTCTGTGTTGGTCTCGATTTAAGTTACAAGCACAGGCCTTTTGCCGTAACCGCGAATCTGATGGCTGCGGCAGACGAGGTGATAAAGAAGAAGGCTGTCTGTCACATATGCGGTGAGTACAATGCCACCGTTACTCACAGAATTTCAGGTCCAACTGACAGTGAAATAGATATAGGTGGTATGGAAAAATACATCGCGGTTTGTAGAGATTGTTACAAAAAACTGAATGCGAAAGACTGGGGCTAAGAAGCTATTTTCCTCTTTTGGTCTTTTTTATAGAATTCTCCGATGCCAAGATGGATGACTGACATTAATCCTTAGAAACACTTTCTTCGAAGATTCATAGATTAATTAAGTATATTGATACCTTCACGGTAACTAAAAATTAATATACTTGCCTGATAATCGCTGTTGTTGTTCAGATAAGTTCAACATACAAACGCTGGCCCGTTGTATACTTTTCAAGCTGCGGAGGTGTTCAGATGTTTGAGAATCTCCAGGAAAAGCTGGGCAGAGCTTTCAAGCTGCTAAGTGGAAAGGGAAGAATCTCTGAGAAGAATATAGAAGATGCTGTAAAGCAGGTCAAGTTGTCGCTTCTGGAGGCGGACGTCAACTATAAGGTTGTCAAGGAGTTTATAGGCGGCATCACTGAGAAGGCGCTTGGAGAAGAGGTACTGAAATCGTTCACGCCTGATCAGCAGTTTATAAAGATTGTCAGAGACGAACTGATCAAGATGCTTGGCGAGAAGTCGGTTCCGTTGAAGCTTTCTAGCCAGCCTTCGAAGATAATGATGGTGGGTCTTCAGGGAAGTGGGAAAACGACTACTACGGCCAAGCTGGGTACATTGTTGAGAAAGGAAGGCCGAAAACCTCTTCTTGTAGCTGCGGACGTGTACAGACCAGCGGCAATTGATCAGCTGATGCAACTTGGAAAACAGATTGATATGCCTGTTTTCACGGGCGACAGAAAGAATCCCGTAAAGATAGTTCAGGAAGCAATGCAGCAGGCGGTTAGGAACATAAATGATGTGGTGATTCTAGACACCGCGGGTAGACTTCACATAGACGATGCGATGATGAGAGAGTTGAAGGAAATCGTTTCCGCTGTTAAGCCCGATGAGATACTAATGGTTGTTGATGCCATGACTGGACAGGACGCCGTGAACTCAGCGAAGGCATTTAACGAAGCGCTCGAGCTTTCCGGGTTTGTTGTCACAAAACTTGATGGCGACGCGAGAGGCGGAGTAATTCTTTCAATAAGGCATGTAACGGGAAAACCCGTCAAGTTCATTGGAATCTCGGAAAAGCCCGACGGTATTGAGGCCTTTCATCCAGACAGAGTTGCAGGAAGAATACTGGGAATGGGCGATGTTTTGTCGCTCATCGATAAGCTACAGTATAACATTGACGAAGAAAAGGCCAAAGAAATGGAAGAGAAATTTCTCAAGAACAAATTTGATCTTGAGGACTTCCTTGATCAACTGAAAGAAGTAAAAAAGCTGGGGTCGATTGCAGACATCATGGAGATGATACCTGGCGCCCCTAAAGACGTTGATCTTGCAGGAAGCGAAAAGAGCATGAAGAGAACAGAGGCGATCATCCACTCCATGACATCTAAAGAGAGAAGGAATCCAAAGCTTCTGAACTATTCTAGAAAGCAAAGAGTAGCGAGAGGTAGCGGAACAACTATTCAGGATGTCAACAAACTCCTTAAGTCGTACGATCAGATGAGGAGTATGATGAAGCAGTTCGGAAGAAAAGGGAAACTACTTAAAGGTATGAAAGGATTTTCATTTTAGATAGTAGAGAATCAGGAGGTGCACGAAAAGAATGGTAAAGATTAGGCTTACAAGGATGGGTAGAAGGAACAGGCCGTTTTTCAGGCTTGTCGTAGTGGATTCACAAAAGCGTAGAGACGGGGCCTATATTGACTCTCTGGGATTCTATGATCCGATAAGAGATCCCGGCATTATGAGTGTCGATGTAGACAAGGCAGTTAGCTGGATAATGAAAGGTGCTCAGCCGACTGAGACCGCAAGATCGATTCTTGCAAGGTTCGGAGTTATGAAGAAGGTCCACGAGCTGAAGTATGTCAAGGAATCGGGAGAGAAAGCAGAGTAATGAAGGAAGTGCTAGAACATATTCTGAAGGGAATAGTGAGGGAGCCCGATCGGATAACCGTTACTGAAGCAGTAGACGAAAGCGGAAACATGGTCTTTGAAATCAGCGCTGCAGAGGAAGATGTCGGCCAAATAATTGGAAAAGACGGTAGAACTATCAAGTCAATCAATGTTCTCCTCAACGCACTCGCCGGATCATCAAAGGAGAGTTTTATCCTAAAGGTGGTAAGATGAGCGAACTGAAAGACAAGTCTTTGGAGGAAATGGTTCCAATCGGGAGAATAGTGAAGCCTCACGGACTTCGTGGCGAGATGAAGGTAAAAGTCGCTCTTGAAGATGAAACAGCTTTCAAAGAGATCCAGGAGGTTCTGCTTTATGATGAAAAGACCCGTTCGCGGTTTGTAACTTCAATCGATGGAGCCAGGAGAGCCACCAAAGGTTGGATCTTGCATTTCGAGGGAATAGACTCTATGGGTCAAGCAGAAAGGCTTGTAGGCTTCCATATATACGTTGAAGAACGTGTCTTGCCTGAGTTGAAACAGGGAGAGTATTATTACTTTCAGATTCTTGGGAGTAGTGTATTCGATGAGAACCGGCGTTTCATAGGAACTGTAAATGACATCATCGAAACTGGAGCAAATGATGTTATGGTGGTCGTTCGTGAAGAGGACTTGACTGTTCGTGAAGAGCTTATTCCAATAATTAGAGACTACATTCTCGAGCTCAATTTTAAAGATAAGACGATTGTTGCCAGATCTATGGAATTCGAAGAGGTCAAGCCCGAATGAAGATAGAGGTATTGACGATCTTTCCCCAGCTGTTTGAAACGGTCTTCAACTGGGGGGTAATATCAAGGGCTATTAAAAACGGCATAATTGCTTTTGAATCGGTCGATATAAGAGATTTCACCGATGATCGTCACAGAACAACCGATGACTACCCATTCGGAGGGGGGAGCGGCCTTGTAATGAAGGCCGAACCAATAATCAAAGCAGTTGCAAGTCGCTTTTCGGATGACAGCAAGCCCCACGTTGTCTATCCGTCTCCGCAGGGCAAGCTCTTTGACAACAAAAAAGCTCTTGAACTGAGTAAGCTTAGCCACATAGTTTTTGTTTGCGGGCGTTATGAGGGAATAGATGAAAGGGCAATGAGTTCCATTGACGAGGAGATTTCGATCGGTGATTTCGTACTCAGCGGTGGAGAAATCCCGGCACTGTTGATGATAGAAGTCATTTCAAGGTTTGTTCCAGGAGTTGTCGGTGATATGGAGTCGGTAATTAACGATTCTTTCTTCTCAGATCTTCTTGATTATGCTCATTATACGAGGCCCAGAGAAGTAAACGGCATGGAAGTGCCCGAAGTATTGCTCAGTGGGAACCATGAAATGATAGAGATTCATAGAAGAATGGAAAGTTTGCTCAGAACTATCGAAAGAAGGCCGGATATCTTTCTCAAGCATGATTTTGACCTGACTGACAAGAAAGCACTATTGTTGCTCTTCAAGGAGCTGAAAAAGGATGCTGAATAACATATATCTCGCTTTGATTCATTACCCTGTTTTGGGCAGACATGGAAATATCGTTTCCAGCGCAGTCACGAATCTGGATGTTCACGATATTTCCCGAACGTGCAGAACATACAATGTCAAGGGTTACTTCGTGGTAAGTAATCTCCCGGCTCAGAGAGAGATAGTAGATAACGTTCTAAATTACTGGCTTGAGGAGTTTGGAAGGGAATACAACCCCAGCAGAAGTGAAGCGCTTAAAGTAGTTGAGAGGGCATCATACATGGAAGATGTTCTAGAGCAAATAGAAGAAATCGAAGGACAGAGGCCCGACCTCGTTTTTACTTCGGCAAAGAGGGGAAAAGACAGAATCACTTTCGATGCCATGCGAAGGATAATTGTCAAAAGTGTAAAACCCCATCTTCTCCTCTTTGGAACAAGCTGGGGCTTACCCGGTGAAATTGAGAAGATTTGCGACTATGCTCTTGAACCGCTTAGAGCGAATTCGGATTTTAACCACCTCTCTGTGAGAGCAGCAGTTGCAATAGTTTTAGATAGATTAATTCATGAAGATACAGTAGAAGTTAGGAGGGATAAAGATGGATCAGTACATAAGATCTCTGGAAAATGAGCATTTGAGGGACGACCTGCCAAAGATGGGCCCGGGCGATACCGTCAGAGTAAGCGTTAGAATCAAAGAGGGCAACAAAGAAAGAATTCAGGCCTTTGAGGGAATTGTAATGGGAATAAGAGGGAGCGGGACGGGTAAGTCCTTTACAGTCAGAAGAGTAGGAGCCGCGGGTGTTGGTGTAGAAAGGATATTCCCGTTCACAAGCCCTTCTCTCGAGAAGATTGAAGTTCTTAGAAGGGGAAAGGTCAGAAGAGCGAAGATCTACTACATTAGAGACGTGAAGGGTAAGGTAAAGATAAAAGAGAAAAGGGACTGAGGCTAAGTGTCTGCCAAAAAGTCGAAAAAGGGTTCTGACAAGAAGGAATCGCGCTTTCTCCACGAAGTTAAGGAGTGGGGAAAGGCGATTCTTTATGCTGTCGTATTTGGTACGATTATTCGTTTGTTTGTTTTTGAGACAATGCTGGTTCCGACAGGTTCAATGATACCAACCATAAATCCTCCCGCCAGATTGTTTGTGGAGAAGATCACTTACGAATACAGAGAGCCTGATTACGGGGACATAGTGGTGTTCTGGACGCCTTATGTGGATATTGAGTCTCAGAAGTATCTCAGAGGGTTTGATAAATTCATGGATCTTTTTTCTCCAGCCAAGTACAGGGGTCATGTCAAATATGTAAAGCGATTGGTGGGAAAGGCTGGAGACGTTCTTGAACTCAGAAGAGCGCCTGATTATACTGCGGCGAATCCCGTATACCAGCTCTACGTAAATGGAGAGATTCCACCTGCACTTGAAGAAAGGCGTTATGTTAGAGAGGGAGTGTTTTACGATCCCAGCTTCTATTTAGGCTTGGCTCACCCCGACGATCCCTCGGTGAGATTCTCCCCTTATTACAGGCTTTATCAGCCTATAAGGGGCTGATCGAATATACTGAGTTCTTCGAAACAGAGTTGGAGCCCCTCGGTCTGGAGAAGTACATCACTCAGGATCCGTCAACGGGAGTGGTAAGAGTTACCGTGCCGGAAGGGTTCCAATTTATGATGGGTGATAACTCAGCAAATAGCTTCGATAGCAGGTATTTTGGATTCGTTCCAGAGGAGGCAATAATCGGTAGTCCGATGTTGACTATATGGCCTTTTTCCGATTTCGGTCCGCTAAAGAAATAACCGGGGAAACCCCCGGTTTTGGCGGAGGCGGTGGGACTCGAACCCACAAGGGGCGTCAACCCCACCGATTTTCAAGACCGGCTCCTTAGCCAGTTAGGATACGCCTCCACTTAGCTGATTATACCTCTTTGAGACCACAGATTCAAGGGGTGTTTGATCTTGAGAGACGTTCAGAATGAGAAGGACAAGAGAAACATCAAAATCAACATGGTCGGGATAAAGTCAATTGAGTATCCCATAGTAGTACTAGACAGAAAATTCGGAACACAGAATACTGTGGGGA
>NZ_JFHJ01000434.1:0-10370 GCF_003666285.1 Mesotoga sp. HF07.pep.5.2.highcov
AGGTTTTCATATGCTACGGGTCTACCCATAATTATCTTGTCCTTTCAAAGTAGTTCCTTGCTACTTCTACATACAGCGCGCGGGCCTTATGAACTTCTTCAAGTTCAACATACTCATTTGATCTGTGTGCCATCGATGGGCTTCCGGGACCCAGTATTATTGTCTCAATCCCCTGCGATGCAGTGAAGGCGCCATCAGTAAAATAGGTCATCGTGAGCTCTTCTGCGTTCATAGCCTTCTTTTGAAGCACTTCTTTAACGGATTCTGTAAGATTGCCGGAAGAGCAGAAAGACTCCCTGCTGAGTAATACGATTCGCTCTGATTGATTGTATTTGCTTAGAACGCGATCCACCAGAGAGACAACTTCTGAAGAATCGGTGTTCCCTTCAAAACGAATATCGATAACACATTCGGCCTCGTCAGGAACGGTATTTTCTTTTGATCCGCCTCGAATCATGTTTAAACTCTCCGTAAGTCCTTCGATTCTACCGAGTTCATGGGAGAGCTCAGTGTAGCAACTGAAAAGCCTCGTAACGGCGTTGATTCCGCTTTGCGGTTGCGAACCGTGCGCTGACCTGCCTTTGAATTTCAGTTTAAGCCAGAGCGCCCCCTTTTCACCGGTCGCTAGTCTCAAGGAGGTAGGCTCCCCAATGATTACGCCTGAAACGTCAAAGGGTTGATGCTCGAGAAAATGGCGTATCCCGGAGCAGCCGACTTCTTCATCACACGTCGCGACGAGCGCAACATTCCCAGAGAAATCGCTGTCTTCAGAAAGATCTATTAAAGCGACAGTAAGGGCACTTAATCCACCCTTCATGTCTGTCGAGCCCCTGGCAAACAACTTACCGTCCACAAGTTTAGGCCTAAAGGGATCCGAGTCCCAGTTTGATCCAGCCGGGACTACGTCCATGTGACCTGACAGGAGAAGGTAAGGTAAGGCCGGGTCTCTTTGAAGTCTTGCGACAACATTTGAACGATTCTCTGCGACTTTCTGTATCTCAATATCAACGTCCCTGTCGACAAGCACTCTCTGGAGAATCTCAACGGCTCGATCTTCGTTGCCAGGAGGATTTGTTGTATTTGTGCTGCAAAGATCTAGCAGAAGCTTTTCAAGTTCCTTATCGCTCAATTTCATAATTTGATTCCCACATTCCAGATCGAGTAATCGTCCTGTCCCTGAACCTCTGCTTTTGTCAGTTCACCGTTTGCAATCCTTAATACAAGATCGAACAACTTCCTTCCGCTCTCTTCCAGAGTCTCCTCCCCATAGATGATCGCGCTGCAGTCGAAGTCGATATTGTCACTCATCTTTTTTGCGGTCTGACGGTTTCCAGTAATCTTTATGACCGGGGCTATCGCGTGGCCGGTAGGGGTCCCCTGCCCTGTTGTGAAGAGCACGACTGTTGCTCCGCCCGCCACCATACCAGTAACGGATTCAACGTCATATCCTGGAGTGTCCATAAGATAAAGACCGGGTTCAGCATCAACTGTCTCACCATACTCTTTTACATCAACAATGGGGACTTTACCTCCCTTTATCATGGCTCCGAGAGACTTTTCTTCGAGAGTAGTCAAACCTCCCCTGACATTTCCGGGAGAGATGTTGTTAGGAACGTTCTCTTTGTCAACTACATCACGACCATTCTTGAGACTTTCGTCAATCATTCTCTGGAGCATTTTGGTGAACCGCTGCTTCATGGATTCATCAGACATTCTTTCGAAGAGCAAGTGCTCCGCGCCTACAAGTTCAGTGGTTTCAGATAGTATTACCCTTCCTTTCTTTTCAGCCAAAATGTCGGCGACCTGGCCTACCACAGGATTGGCGGAAAGACCTGATGAGAAGTCAGACCCCCCGCACTCCATTCCCAGTATGAGCGATGACAGTGGGAGTTCCTTGCGTTCGATTCTTGAAGCTTCCTTCACCATATCCTTTACAATCGCTATTCCTCTTTCTATTGCTTCAACGGTTCCATAATCTTGGATCATGATTAGCTCGGCAGGTTTGCCATGGTCTTGAATTATGTCTCTAAGCTCGTGAGGAGAGACTCTCTCACATCCTAGTCCGACTACGAGAACGGCGGCTATGTTCGGGTTCAGAGCAGTATTTATCAATGCCCTTCTGGTCTGTTTGAAATCGTCGCCAAGTTGTGCGCAGCCTTGGTTATGGCTTGCCACAACCGATCCGGGAACTGCGGACGAAATTCTTCTTGCAACATTTGCCGAGCAGAGAACACTTGGCAGAACTAAAACGTGGTTCCTGACCCCTGTACTTCCATCACTTCTTAGGTACCCCTTGAAAGTCTCCATGGTTTCGGCTTAAGCCCGTTCACCTACCTCTTTGATCTCGGTTCTTTCACTAGCAACATTATGGATGTGAACATGCTGGCCAGTAGCTATATCTGAAGTTGCTACACCTATTTTGTTGTCGTATTTGATTATTCTCTCTTTCTTTCTGATGTCTCTAACGGCTACTTTGTGTCCGGAAGGAATTTCTTCCTTTGCAACTATCGTTTCCACTTGAGAGGTGCCCTTCACCTGGATCTCTTCGCCTTTAGCGACTGTCTCAAGCACCGTGGCGACATTGTCATTAACAGATAGCATGATGGCCTGTTTCATCGTTAATCCTCCAATTCAACAAAGCTTCCTCTAGCAGCATATTCAACGTTGTTTGATCCTAGAATAGAACAAATCATACCCATTGAATGTATCAAATGAGTTTCCAGTGCGTTCGAGGCCTTTTCCAGGTCTCCCTCGAGAATTCCTTGAGCGATATTGAAGTGTTCCTCCATTTCGCAGATAATCCAATCCTTCTGTTGTTCAAGAAGATAGTACTTTATAACGTTACGCATTCTCGTAATAAGAATCGAAATTTTGGACATCATTTCAATCAGGTATTCATTGTTGCAGTTGCTCAAAATCTCTCTGTGCAACCTATAATCTATGTCATATGGGACGTTATTCTTTGTTTCTTCCGGTTCCGCAAGATGTTTCCGCATTCTCACTATTAGGTTAGATATCGTTTCCCTATCGATGCGAAAAATCGATTCACTCAACGCAAGCTTCTCCAGCACAAGTCTTATTGGGAAAAGCTTCCTCACATCCTCTTCAAGAATCTCCTTAACGTAGAAACTCTTTGCAATTCCAGGTGCTACCAAACCGTCTTCCTTTAGTCTGTGGAGAGCCCCCCTAACTGGAGTTGAAGAAACTCCGTAGATTCTCTTCAGACGCTCTATCGTAAGCCTCGAACCTGGGGGAATTTCCAGCTCTACTATGCTGTTTCTGATCGATCTGTAAAGTTGGTATTGGATTCCATGAAAATGGTTTGTGTCTGCCGATCTATTCAAAGCGATCCCTCCTTGAGAAGAGACAACTCTCTCAAAAAGATTCTGGTCTCATTCAGGGTTTCAATCTGATCTTCATCGCAGAAGACCTCTACACTGAAGTTTCTTCTGTACCCGGATTGTGTCAACAAGTTAAGGAATTTGTGAAAATCTATTGTTCCCTGCCCAAGAGGTTTGTGATTGGAATCGGCAAGGTGAACGTGTTTCACTAATCCAATATTCGAGCTCACAAATAAAGGATCCGCCTCTTCATCAAAATGGTCCGAATCGACGAGAATACCATAACTGCTAAGCCCTCTCGTCTCGAAGAAATCGGTGGCTTCTTGACAGTTGTTCAGAATCGGGCAGACCACCTTCCGGAGAGGTTCAATTAAAACTGAAAGCCCTTCGAGTTCATTCTTAACGAAAGTATCGATCTCTGTAAGAGACTCGGCCAGCCGGTCGAGGGACTTCTGAAGGCCGTCCGACCATATAACACCTCTCAGTCTTCCGATATTTAGATCTACGCCCAGTTCATAAGCCTTTCTCGCCGCAGACTTGAATGAATCGACAGCTCTTCTTCTCTCATTGATATCGATATGATTCAGATAGAGACCGGCCGTTCCTGCCATTTCCCCGGTGCAGAGAAATATGCATTTTGCGGAGTGCTCCCTCTCTAGACGTTTGACCTTCTCTATGTCTACTTTGCCTGGATCGGCAATCATAAGTTCAAAGGATCTGAACCCGGCTTCGACCAACGCCGGAATCGTTTCTTCAAGCCTCCCCGTCAGGCCGGTAACCTTTGCGCCGGCCGGAATATCGTCATTGGCTACCATAAAACTCACTGCCATAAAGCTCACCTCATCCCGCTGCGCTGACAATTGCCATAGAAAGAGACGCCATTTTCGCAAATTCGTCGTCGCTTCTCGAAGTGAGAACGACTGGGAATCCCGTTCCTAGAAGCAGTCCGGCAGTTCTCGATTTGCCCAGATGGACAAGTCCCTTTATAAGATTTGCCGCCGATTCGAGATTTGAACAGACTAGAATATCGGCATCCCCTCCCACTTCCGACTGGATCCCCTTATTTAGGGCCGCCTCCTTTTTCAGAGCCGTATCGAGAGGCATTGGCCCGTCCACAAGACATTCTCCAAACTCACCCCTCTCGGCCATTTTCGAAAGTGCGGCCGCTTCAATGAGATCTCTATTAGTTACCGATATTCTCTCGTTGATACCAATCACTGCAATCTTAGGACACTTCAGGCCTATCGTTCTCGCAAAACCTGCCGCGTTTCGAAGTATCTCAGCTTTTTCTCTCAGATCAGGAGCTACGTTTACCGTTCCATCCGTTATGAAGAGTAGTTTTGGGTGCTCTGGAATCTCCATACAGGATATATGGCTTATCAACCTACCGGCAGTCTTTACATTTTCGCTCCTGAATAAAGTTCTTAGAAACACCGCCGTATTAATGTTTCCCTTCATCAAGACGGCTGGCGTTTCCCCATTTACCGAGGCTGCCGCTCGTGATGCGTTTTCCTCTTCCGTCTCACCTTCAACTATTTCAACCTCCTTCAAGAATTCTGCTGGTGTAATCTCGCTTATCTTTTCAAAACTACCGTACATAGTCACTTCGATGTTGCTGTTCGATTCGGCGATCGACCTTAATGCTTCAACGATTGATTTATCATGTGGTTGAACGCAGAGTATCCTTATTTTTTTGTCTAGATCTTTTACTTTATGCATAAAAACGGAAAGGGAACTAATCATCTCTTTCACCTCAGTAATCCAGAGCATCTTCAGATCCGTTAATGATTCTATAGACTCCTTCAGCGAGGCTTTCCATCTCGTATTCGCCAGGGAAGAGAAGAACTCTGAATCCCTTGAGTTTGGAAAGAAGCCTCTCCCTTACGTAATCACATTTCACCACGCCACCTGTCAAGGCAAGAGCATCTGGAAATCCATCAAAAACTGCTAGAAGGCTGTAAGAATACTTGGCGATATTATAGATATATGCTTCTAGAGGGGCGCTGTCGATTTCTTCTTTCATTACCCTTCTTGCTATACTTTCGACGTCGCGCATTCCGTAGTGAGAGAATAGTCCTCCCCGGTGAGTTAGGTAGTCCAGATAGTCATCCCTCTCTCGAGCAAACTCCGCCAGTTCATGGGAGGGTAATGCGCCGGCTCTTTCCACAGAAAAGGGTCCCTCTTTATCGCTATTATAGAGATCGACCATCCTCCCATTCGAATGAGCGCTCACCGAGGATCCACCTCCAAGATGAGCAACTATAAGCTTGGCATCTTCATAATTCTTGCCCAGTTTTGTCGCTGCTTTTCTCGCAACAGCCTTCATGTTCAGCGCGTGCGAAAGTGAATTTCTTCTTATTTCGTTTATTCCCGTGTATCTCGCCCACTCGGCCAGTTCATCAACACTTATCGGGTCAACGGTGAACGCTGGATTCCAAACTCCTCGGCCATTTCTGATGCTATGACTACTGCTGTGTTTGCCGGGTGTATTCCCTGGAGTCCGCGCCTGGCATCATCAACCATCTCTTTATTAACCCTATATACGCCTGACTCGAGAGGTTTCAGCCGACCGCCCCGTGCTGCGACGGCGGCTAAATCGGAAGGTCTCACCCCGTTTAAATCAAGTTCCTTTACAATCTGTCGCTTCCTTATTGTATACTGATCGGGAAAGAGAGGAAGATCAAGCATGTCGTCATCAAGTGGAATAGTCTTTTTGAATACTTCTTCAGTATCCCTGAAGACCGCAACCTTGGTTGATGTGGACCCCGGATTTATTACAAGAATCAGGCTCATTTCATGAAGTCTCCCACTATCCTCTTGAATTCATCGATCTCAAGAACCGTGTTTCTAATACGGCCTTCTTTTCGAACGATTTCCGTCAGCTCTTCAATTTGGTCTTCACTTGCCTCTATTCCAAGTCTCTTCAGCCAGTATTTTATGCTTGCCTGGCCGCTGAAGGCACCAAGTTTGACCTGTATTTCTCCCATACCGACCAACGAAGGCAGGTACGGAGTCATTGCTGCATTTATTCCCGCTTCATTCAACTTGTCTATTGCATCGACTACAATGCCTGATTCAACCCAGAAAAGGCGCTTGCCTACGACGGGTTTGTTGTTTGCGACCTGAATTTTCGAGATATCCTCAACCAGTCTTGAAGTGTAGCCGATTTTCGAGAGATCAATACCGGTATCTATGCCCATTAGCAGCTTAAGACCGGCAGCCACTTCCTCGGTGGCCACGTTTCCGGTTCTTTCGCCAAGTCCGTTTATTGAGCTATGAATGCCCGATACGCCGGCTCTTACGGCGGCAAAGACAGATCCCATTGCAAGGCCAAATTCGTTGTGTACGTGGAATTCAAAGGGAATATCGGGAATAGCCTTTCTCAGTTCAGTGAAGATGAACTCGATAGCGAACGGTGAAGCGACACCAAAACTATCTACGAAGACCATGCTTTCTGGCTTCGCCTGCTTCGCCACTTCTGTGAATATCTTCAGAACGTAGTCGAGTGAAGATCTTGTCGCATCCCATCCCATGAAAGTAGGCTTCATGCCCTGTTCCTTTGCGTAAAGTATTGCCGAAACTACTCTGTCCACGAGCTTTTCGGGGGAGACTCCATACACGAGTTCATTGTCATAAGGATTCACTGCGTGCTCAATAACCACCCGGGTAGCACCACAATCAAGAGACTCATCTATGTCCTTTTTCAAAGACCTTGCAAAGGGAACAATCTCTGAGTCAAGCTTCATATCGACTAGCCTTCTTATTGCTCTCTTGTTCTCATCCGATATAATCGGCATTCCCACCTCTATGGATTTGACACCTAGATCGTTAAGTGCAACCCCTATTCTTACCCTCTGATCCTCGTTCCATGTAAGGCCACAGGTTTGTTCACCGTCTCTGAGAGTGACATCGTGTATGTAGATACTGTCTTTTGCGTCTTTTCCCCTTATTTTGTTTTCGTAGTTTAGCGGGCAGACCCAACGGGAATCGTCGAAGTAAGGCGTCCCGTTTAGTTTCATGTACTCAAGGTCTTTTGGTTTCATGATATACCTCCTCAGTAGTTATTTCTGGCAGCACGAGTGAGTTCTGAAGGACAGAAACACTCTTGCCGGGACAAATCAATCGGTCAACTACAGATTGAATATCTGAATTTACTCGTAATCCTAGCTCATCAAATTCCTCAGCAAACTTTGTGTCGCTGACAATGTGAACCTTCTTCTTTTGCAGTACTTTTCTTACGGCGTAAGCCGCTACATAAGCGAGTGGATCTTCGGTAGTTATCATATCGAGTTTCTCTAGAATTTCATTTGCCTCAAGTTTCAAGAGAGACGCGAAAAGGGGGTGGTCTCCAAAACCCTCGTCAAGTGAAGAAACCATAACGATATCCCCACCATCTTTGGTAATCAAGTCCGACGTGTACAGAGCCTTGCCGCATTGCCAGAAATCAGTTACAGAAGGAAAGGAAGAAATGACCGTAACATCTGTCCTTTCGCGATACTGCCGAAGAAGCTTCTTTCTAGCGAGCTCTACCCCTTTTCTTAGGGCTAGCACGTGGTTCCCCGCAACGGTCCCGGCAGTTGATCCGTTAATATCGTAGTAGAAATTTATAATGAAATCAAGCCCCACTCGACTTCCGGTTTCGTCTATCAGCTCTCTGAATTCATTTTCAAATACTCCCACGTCTGCCTTGCTTTTCAATATTGCCATTCTGTGAGATTTGAAGACACTTTCATATGAGGCGACTCCCGGAAGGACTATCTTTGCCCCTCCCGACCAACCGGAGAATCTGTGAGGAACAATGGAACCAATTCCAACTGTGAGGTCGGCCTCTATGGCTTCATTTACTTGAATCGGTACCTCAAGAAACTCCCCGAAATCTTTCATCTTGGCAGTCTCTTCGGCTTTATGCTGAACGATCCTTGTATCTGAAGAGAAAACTCCGAACTTTTCTTGAAGCTCTTCGGGTTTCATCTGCCTGTGGGTTCCGGTAGCGACAAGGAGAGAAACTTTGTCCCACGAAATTCCGCGGCTTTCGAAGAGTTTTCTTAGAAGGTGCAGAGTTTCCAGTACGGGTGAATGCCTCGTGTGGTCTTCCACAATAAACACGATACTTTTTGCTGACTCCGCGAGACTAATAAGTGGAGCAGTGCCGATCGGCATTGAAATCGATTCGGTCAAGGAGCTTCCGGCTTCAGCCGGCTCAGCGGAAATCGCGGGAAGTATTACTTGACCCGCGGGCACTTCCAACCTGACTCTTCTCCCTTCTCTATAATCTAAAGAAAACTCCATCTTACTTGCCACCAAAGTACATTTCGCGGATTCGCTCGTCGCTTTTCACTTCGTCAACCGAGCCTTCAAGTTTTATTTGACCTTGAGAGACTATGTAGACTCTGTCGCTCATTGGAAGTGAAAGCTTTGCGTTCTGTTCGACTATCAGCATCGTAAGGCCAGTATCCTTGACAAATTTCTTCAGGGTCTCGAATATTCTTTTGACGATTACCGGCGCGAGACCCATGGATGGTTCGTCGATCATCATAATTACCGGATCGGACACGATCGCTCTTCCTATAGCAAGCATTTGCTGCTCACCTCCGGAAAGAGTACCTGCCATCTGGTTCTTTCTAGATTTGAGCTCGGAAAAGAGTTCATAAACTCTCTCAATGTTTGGACGAGCCTTAGAAAGCCCGATTCTGGTGGCGGCGACTTCGAGGTTCTCTTGCACGGAGAGCTCCGCGAAAACCTGTCTTCCTTCCGGAACGTGAATAACTCCAAGTCTAGTAATCTTGTGGGGCGCAAGATGCTGGATCTCCTCGCCGTTCAGTAGAATTTTGCTGCCGGGTTCAGAACTCACCAGTCCAGAGATGCTCTTCAAGAGAGTTGTCTTTCCCGCTCCGTTTGGGCCTAGCACGGAAACAACTTCTCCTTTCATCACCTTAATAGATACTCTTCTGAGAGCAGGAACTTCATTATAGGAGACGGATAGGTCTCTCGTTTCAAGCAAAGTCATAATTAATCCTCCCCCAGATAAGCTTTGAGAACAAGCGGATCTTTTTCTATAACATCAAACGTACCTTTGGCGATTATCTGGCCAAAGTTCAGAACATATACCCAGTCAGCCACAGCCTTGATGAAGTCCATAGTATGTTCCACGAGCAGAGTCGTTATACCTTTCTCTTTGAGAATCATCATCAGGTTCATTATCACTTTGAACTCATCTCTAGTCATTCCTGCAGCAGGCTCGTCGAGGAAGATCAACTGAGGTTCCAGAGCTAAAGCTCTTGCAATCTCTAGACAACGCCGTAATCCATATGCCATGCCCTTCGGGGAATCATAAGCATTATCCTCAAGACCCACGAGCTTCAAAAGTTCCATGGCCTTTTCTCTGTTCTCTTTTTCTTCCTTTCTGAAACTCGGAGTTCCTAGAACTACGCTCAAAGGGCCGGATTTGTAGAAAGACTTTCTGGCAACAAGTACGTTCTCAATCACTGAGAGATTCTCGAAGAGTCGAATCTTCTGGAAGGTTCTCGCAATACCCAACCTGCTAATCCTGTTTACTTCCATCCCCGTTATGTCCTGATCCTTGAAATATACCTTTCCACTTGTGATAGGGTGTACTCCCGTTACAACATTAATGAACGTTGTTTTGCCAGAGCCGTTGGGACCGATTAAAGCTGTGATCTCGCCTTCGGGAATCCCTATTGACAGATCATTGTTAGCCACAACTCCTCCGAATCTCTTGGTCATATTTTCGGTTCTGAGAATGTCCATTTTCACCCCACCTTACAACGTCTTTGTGTTGTTTCTCTTTATCCTGAAAACCTTTCTGAATAAGCTTTCTAGGATAGGGCCAAGTCCCATAGGCATAAATATTACGATGACAATCACTATTAGAGAAGTGACCATTAGATAGTAATTCTCCCAGCCTCCAAATCTCAGGAACTCTGGAAGAAGCGTAAGACCTATTCCGCCAACAACTCCACCACTCATGTGTCTAAGACCGCCCACGACGGCCATGGCGACGAAATTTGA
>NZ_JFHJ01000457.1:0-2979 GCF_003666285.1 Mesotoga sp. HF07.pep.5.2.highcov
GCTGGTTGCCGGACTGAACCGCCCGTATCGCTTCCAAGCGCAAAAGGTGTGAGACCTGCCGCAACTGCTGCGGCACTTCCTCCACTACTACCACCCGGTATACGATTCAGATCCCAGGGATTTCTCGACGGTCCAAACGCTGAGTTCTCAGTTGATGACCCCATTGCGAACTCATCCATGTTCGTCTTGCCCAGAAGCTGTCCACCTTTGGAATTCAATTTCTGAGTTACTGTTGCGTCGTATGGTGAATCGTAGTTTTCGAGTATTCTGCTCGCACAAGTCGTCCTTGTTCCTACCGCAAGAATATTATCCTTTATGGCGTAGGGAAAGCCCTGTCTTTCTTCTGAAAGGGTTCTTGCCTGAAGGAATGCATTGAGTTCATTGTTGTATTTGTCAATTCTCTCTTTGTAGAACTTGTAAGTGTCTCCTAGAGAAATGATTTCCGAGAGCCTCAGATTTAGCGGGTTCTTTGTCACGAAAGCCACCTCCAGATATTCATGACAATTCTAACATTTTCAGGGCACTTCTAACAGAAGAGAGCAACTCGAATATACTGAAGGCCGGAAGCATAATCTTATTACATCTACCACTAGTGAGAAGTTATCTGCTATGTACACGCTTTAACGAAACTCTGTTAGTTGCGCTCGAAAAGGGAATAACGGTTCACGGTTTTCCTGACAAGAGCGATGCAATTTTTCGGCGCATTTTCCGTAGACGACTATCTCTGGTAATGGCTATGGTAAGCATAAGAATCTGGCTTCCATTTTTCGCCATTCCATTAGCGAATCTAACTCCTCGGCAAGGATCTTACTTGGTCGAAATTATCGAAAAGAGATGCTGAAACAAGTTCAGATGACCAAATCAAGAGGGTTCTCGCATGCGGAGTCTAGGGGTTTTGAACAGAAGCGGTTGACCCACGAGGACCTTCAGGGCTATCGAGGCTGTTATCAAGTATTACTCATACTAATTCCTTACTTTGTCATACTGTGGAGCCTCCCCTGAAATTTTCTTGTTCAGGGTCATCAGCAATTCAGTTCGGGATCTGGGTCATTAAAAATCGTTTTGGAAGCGGAAATAAAAAGAAGCTGATTCTCCGTTAGCAGAAAAGGATCCATGGTACAGAATCTGTGGAGACTACTTACAAATGCTCTAGCAACTTGCAGTTGTTCTTTCAAGAGAACGGAGAACCGTTATTAGTAAACTGATTGTCCTGTTCTACGTGCTACTTGTCGGTACAGTGATCTCTCAATTTTATTCCCTCTTCTGAGCTTTCCACATCCTGGCACTCTCTAATGAAGGTCGTTAGCTATGTAACCACTCTCAGGCAGGCAAACATCGTAAAGCCAGTTCCACGACTGAGCACACTCGGTTGAATCCAGTTCGAAGTGTGCGACCGCATATCCCCCTGCAGGAACAATCATCTTTCCAATATCACCGTCTACTCTTGTGCCTTGAGGAACTGTAATGCACACGCTCAGTCTCAGCTTTTCCTCTTCAGTCACTTCCGGATTATCGTGGTAAATGATGAGAGAACTTGCGCTCTTCTTTTCCAGAAATCCTCGAGGACCTGCCCAGGAACAGAGTTTGTTGAACAGGGTTTCGAATAGTTTCTCATCACCCGCACAAGGACCTATGTAGCGGACATAAGCAACCGTACTCTCCTCAAAATTCACGGTATCTACTCTCTCGGCTTTTTCCCATATTCATCCTCCTAAAAATACTGTCGATGCTACGATTGTGGAGGCGGGAAAGAATGTTGGGTGATCTACATTGCCTTCGAAAATACCTAAATTGCTTTCAGTCACTCCGCTATTGATCTTATTGGATTTCTCATTTTTCAACTGGAGTGGATTCATTCCAAAACGCTTCTTGATACTTCTGCTGAGCGATGATCCGCTGGCGAAACCGCACTGATCTGCGACCTGAGCAACTGTACTATTGGGATCGTTTGCAAAGAGTGTAACAGCCTCTCCAAGCCTTGTTCTCCATATGAACTGGAAGAGAGTGTTTCCAGCGGAGGCATGGAAAATTCTGTGAAAGTGATATTTCGAGAATCCCGCTACATCTGACAGCTCATCAAGCGTGAGTGACTCTGACAGTTAATATCCTATGTAGTTCATTATCTCGTTTATTCTTGATATGCAGACGCCATGTAAAAGGCGCTCAGGGATGAACTGATTCATATCTTATCTTTCCTTTTGGAATGGAATGTAAGTCGAGATGCCTTGCGCTCTGCTTCAAGCATGAAGTGGATGCTATCATTAGGTAAAGGTGCAGCTTCAAGTGAAGTATCTCTTTTTTCTGGTGAATAGGATTTCTTAGCGTGAACCTTCGACAAACCAAATACCTCCTCCCGATTCAAGGCCACTAATACCAACTGGTTCTTTTACTGGACCTTCGAGCAACCAAATTACCCTTGTCCAATGCACAAACATCTTAAATCGCCCATAGTATAACCTCAATGTTAATTAGTCAAATATATCTAGTTCTGCAGAAAGAATCAAACATTAAAACTGGCCAAATTAAAAACTAAAATTGATCCTTCTCAATACAATGAACAAATAATATACCTGAAAACTGGACAATAATTCACTTCTTCCAATTGCAGTTGCTTGATTCCATAATATATTCAGTATTTTTCTTTATATCAGAGCAAATAATTATAGTAATTCCAATAATAATTATATTTATCTAAGATTTTTTTATTTTACCTCTTGACTTTTGATTATTTTGTGTGATATATTATGAATGTAGAAGCATAGATTAATAAAAAGGAGGTGTGAGAATGAGAAAAGTGATAGATCCAGCGTCCGTTGAAAGAGCAGTCAGAAAGTTCAAAGAGAAACTGGCAGGAGAGTCCTTCCCACATTACCTATGAAGGAGGTGAGGAAGATGAGAGGAAGAGAAAGAAAGGTTCACTACAGAGAAAGGGAGATCTACTCAAACATCGTTGAAGATTCAATCAGATCAAGAGTAATG
>NZ_JFHJ01000611.1:0-10037 GCF_003666285.1 Mesotoga sp. HF07.pep.5.2.highcov
TCTATCTCTTCGATCAGGGATAGTGATGAAAGCAACAGAAGATCGTCGCCAAGGTTATCATATCCATAGTAACCCACCAGCGTCAGCCCGCCAAAAGAAAACTGTCTCACCTCAAAACCTCCAGGAACATTCAACGCTAATATTCTAACACATGTGAATCATCGAACACGTTGTTCACAAAGCACTGCAAGGGATGTAGAATCTAGTTATGCACGATGCGCTCCGACGAAGAAGTACACCTTTTCCTTTTTTGTTCTATCTTCTGGCGACCATGCTGGGAGAGCTAATCATATTTTCTTCAATCTGGATGGATAGCGGTTGGCTTTCTTTAGCCCTTCTCGCGCTTTCCGTAATGCTTATCTCTTCGAAACAAATCAGCCCGTTTGCCTGGGTCTTGTTCTTTGTGATGGGCTGCCTTGTACAAACCTTCACTTTGAAAATGCTCGATCCTGGAAAAGTTGAGTATGTCGGCTATGTTTCGAAAGGTGGAACGGGAAGGATCGAAGCAAGTAATGGTAGACTTCTCCGTGATGGCGAATGGATTTATCTTCCCCAGGCCGTAAATATCGATTTGTCAGACAGAAAAGCCGTTGCCTTTCCTGGGCAGATCGTGTGGTCTGCTGGCAGGCTTAGGAGGAGCGACACGTATCCTTTGTTGACAATCGAATCGGAAGTAGAAGGCTGCATTGATAGATTTGAGATAATCTCTCTTCCCGGGAAACATATTGCTGGTCTGCTTTCAAAATACGAACTTGACAATACGATTGCCGCTGCAGTCTTTACTGGTGACAGAAAGCACATCGAATATGAATTGAGGAGAACGATATCTGATCTTGGAATCGCCCATTTGTTCGCTGTTTCAGGTTTGCATGTAGGACTGATGTATCTTCTAGTTCACAGCGCACTTTCTTTCCTAATGGTCGGAAGGAATTCCAGAATAATAGCTTCGATTTCCCTGCTTTTCTTATACACATTGTCTACAGGACCTGCTATCTCCGCCTTGAGAACATTTCTCATGCTTTTATGCTATTCGATATTCAGGATTATCGATTATCGTCAGCATCCACTGAATATCCTTGGTCTTTCTGGAATGATAATTGTGATGGTTCAACCATCAATTGTTGCATCGATCTCATTTCAGCTGAGCTTCTTTGCTACGGCTGCGCTGCTGATATTCCTGCCAAAAATCGAGAAGAAGAGCCTTATATACCAAGCTTTTCTAGTTGGTGCAATTGCCCAGATGGCAATTGTTCCTCTTTCTTTGACCGCATTTGGTACGTTGTCTCTCGTCGGAATTCCTTTGACTATTCTAATGGTTCCGATGTTTGTAATGCCGTCTTACATAGGCATGATATCCATATTGGTATCAGATTTTCTGGGAATCGAAGTGGTAAGTTCCTTTATATCGGGAAGCCTCAGAACAATGTCGAACATATTGGGAAAGGTTACAGCATCCATCGGAGAAGCGATTCCGGCAATGCGATTCGAGGCCTTCCCGGCTTATTTTATTTCGTTGCTTGTACTTTTCTTGTTTTTCATTGCATTTTGGCATTTAGGGCACAAGCCGTAGAATTTCAGTTGATGATCCTCTATGGTGTAACCGGTCCTCGACTTCACAAGCTCTTCAAGTTCCTCCAGGTTATCAAGATGAAATTCGACGACGGCACCACAATTGCTACAAATTACGTGATGATGGTGATGCTCACCCTTTTCAACGAGTTCATACCTCACTACTCCATCTTCAAAAACGATCTTTCTGAGAAGCCTTATATCGGCGAGTAGCTCAATCGTCCTGTAAACGGTCGCCTTGCTTATTCTGAAGTTCTTCCCCTGAACCTTATGATAGATCTCATCCGCACTCAAGTGCTCTGTGCCAGCTTCAAGGAAAAGTCTGAGAATTAATTCCCTTTGAGCCGTCATTCTTTGATTTCTTTTTTTCAGTTCTGCCTTGAGCTGATCATTTCTCATGACAGCCTCCAAAAAGCCGAACTACGTTACATAATCGGCTTAATGTCTATCTTCCATCCAGTCAACTTTGCGGCAAGTCTTGCATTTTGGCCACCTTTTCCTATTGCGAGGGAAAGTTGAGTTGGCGAGACAAAGACGGTGGCCTCGCGGTTTTCAATATTTGCAACCTTCACTTCAAGAGCTGAAGCAGGTGCGATTGAGTTTCCAACAAGCTCCGCAGGATTGTCGCTCCACCTTAATATATCAACTTTTTCGGGTTTTATCTCCCTGAGGACTTCGGCTATTCTTGTCCCGCTTTCTCCAATGCAAGCCCCTACAGGATCGACTTTTGTGTTCTGACTGAATACGGCTACCTTAGTACGAATACCCTCTTCTCTGGCTATGGCCTTTACGGTTACGTCACCACTTGCTATTTCTGGAACCTGAAGTTTCAAGAGTTCTATAACGAAGTCCGGGGTTCGTCTTGTAACGAGTAAGCGAGGTCCTCTAACAGATTTTGTGACATCGACAACGTAGACTTTCATAAGTGAATTCAGTCTTGGCTGTTCCCCGGGAATGAGTTCCTTAGTTGGAATCCTGGTTTCGAGTTTTCCTATCCTCAAATCGATCCACTCGTCAGTGACTCTAAGAACCTCAGAAGTTGTCACCGTTCCCTTCATATCGACGTACTTATCAAAGAGGTTCTCTTTTTCTTTTTCACGTATCTTTTGAATAAGAACCTGTCGAGCCGTTTGAGCGGCGATCCTCTTGAATTTCTTAATGTTGAGTTTTCTCTCAACTGTTGAGCCAATCTCCGCCGAAGAATCGAATTTCAAAGCTTCTTCCAGCTTGACTTCTAAAGAGGGGTTTTCCACAGCCTCGACCACCAGTAGTCTTTCAAAGACTTCTATGTCGCCTGTAAGCCTGTCGATCCTGACATCAACATCGCTCTCGGACGCGAAGTTTTTCTTATAAGCACTCTGGAGAGCTTTTTCCAGTATGTCTATAACCTCTTCCTTTTCTATGTTCTTTTCATCTTGCAGTTGATCAAGGGCTTCCAAGAGATTGAGATTCATGTGAACACCTCACCGTCCAAATTATAGTTTTAAGTTTGCGCGCTTGACATTTGAAAAGTGGAATGCTATCTCTTTACCGTTCTCGGAACTCTCAACAGTGACAACGTCGTTTTCGCATGAGATGATCTTCCCAATCAAAACCGAAACCCCTTCAATGGGTTCCTTGAGAATCACCTTTGCCTTCTCACCTGTGAATCTTACGTAATCCTTCAAATCCCTTAGAGCGCGTTCCAGTCCGGGAGACTCTACAACAAGTTCGTAAGAAAATGGGACGAGGTCCGCTGAATCAAGCGCTCTACCAAAATCGGCCGAGAATGATTCACAGTCGCTTATAGAAACATATCCATCGAGCTTATCGATCGTGATCTTAACAAGTCTTTTCTTACCTCTTCTTCCTAGCCCGAGATCATAGATCGAATAGCCCAGGTTGCTTGCGACTTGATTTGCCAGCTCGAAAAGCTCTTTCTTCAGGTCCTCCACAAACAACACCACCATAATAAAAAATAGAGGGCAAAACAAGCCCTCTCCCTTTGGGAGTATTTCAACTACAATCATTATAACTCTTTTGGCTCGGTCAGTCAACGTTAACCGTGATTTAGTCTGCTAGCGAGATGTCCTCCCTAGATGCGACAAACCCGGTTACAATTATTATTGCGATTGCTATCAGAAGATTAATTGCAGTGGGCAAAACGACCATGGGAAAAGTGAAGTCAAGCATTGAGATTCCCTGGAGTACGACAAGGAGGGAGGTAGTTGGGAGACTTCGACTGAACGATTCGAGCCAATCGGGGAACATTGAATGAGGTATCAGAATTCCGCTCAGAATCAATACCGCTGTGACAAGCGTTATTGACGTTAGTTGAGCACTCCTTGAAGAATTCAGTAATGTCCCTATGAGAAGTCCTATAGATGTAAACAGGAGAATGTAGACTTCTAACACCACCACATAAAGAATCAGATTCGACGCAATTTCAAGCCCAAAAAATCTTCCGGCCGTAATGAAGATCAAAACCTGCGCAGTTGAAAAAATCAAAAAACTGACCGCCTTGGCAATTATATATTTCACTGATCCCACATCTGATAGTCGGAGAAGATCTATCACACCGTTCCTTCTGTCTTCATAGATACCCGTAGCAGCTCCTATTGATGTCATGAACATAATCGTTGTTACCAGAACTATAGGAAAGAGAAGTGAAGAGAAGCTTAGCTTAGACTCGGAGATACCTTCAACTTTGAGAGAGGGCGCTACGTAGTTCGGGTCGATCTCCACGGTCTTCATGAATTCGGGATCTGCTACAACCGGAAGGGCTTTGAACTCTCTCAGAACATTGCTCAAAACCTGATAGACGGCAACTGCAGTTTGCATTGATCCAGGGTTTGGAATGAAAACCAGTTCAGAGGGTTCCTGAAAGAGAAGCTTGTTCGCAAATCCTCTGGGAATTATGAAGACCCCGTCGAGTTTGTCGATCACTGAGTCTATCTCCTCTCTGTTCGATAGCTGAAGTATGTTCTCTCCTTTCAGCATAGAGGTCGCGTACTGCACAAAAAAGAGACCTATGAAAGTCTTGTCTTCATTTATTATTCCTATTCTTAGGTCGGAATAACCTCCCGTTTCGGAGGTTATAGAAGATATGGCCGCCAAAATAACTGGCAAAAGGATAAGCACAAACAGAAAAGCCCTCGATTTAACTATTAGAAGAAGATCGTTCTTAACAAGTCTAAGGAATCTCAAGTAACGTCCCTCTCTTCACTATTGACTTTCTGTGATTATCTATAGAGCCTTTTCATTTATTATACTCTATCAATAAATACAAAATGTCAACGCCGGCTTCCCGCAGGATCTGCAGCTGTTGCTCTTCTTGAGAAAGAACCGTTATCGTTGTTGTGCTTGTTTAAGCGGTCAGATGGTAGAATCACAATAAGAACTGTTCCTTTGGTTTTTTCGTCAAATTTCAGAGTACGATCTTGGAGGTGAATAAATGAGGAGATTTATGGTACTTGCACTCCTGGTTATTGGAGCTTTATCAGTTGCGAGCGTCGGCACTATGTCGGGACGTCTTCCAGCTCAAGCGCATACGGTACTGGTAATTGAAGATTTAGAAAACAATTACAACGTTTCCAAAAAAGCCGTTCTCATGGATATGGTATTAAATCAGCTTGCCATAGAGCAACTGATAGCGCAGTACGTCGAAATGTTGGCTTACAATAATGGCCTAGATCCGAAAGACATATATAAGGCTTTTGATGGAGATCTCGGACTTGCTGTCTGGGTAGATTCAGAAGGTACGGATCGTCTTGTAATTGTACTTGGACCAACTGAGAATCCAAAGGCGTTGAAGGCGGCTATCGAAAAGATACTTCCGCAGCTTCTACCCTCAGAGATTGAACTAAATATCGCCGTTGATCAGGAGTACCTCTTCATTGGTGATATTGAGCAGTATGCAGTTACAGAAAAGGGATTTAATCTTTCTCTGGTCACTGAAGGTCTAACGCCTGGGTTTGCTTACTTCTACTCTTCGGTGGGAGATGTTGTTCAGAAGGGTTCGCTGTGGAATGAGGAGGGGATTCTGATTGCTGAGGCTCTTTCGGTCCCCCTTTCTGAAGAGACCAGAGAGAGGTTCTCTTCCGCACTTGAAGGTGCTTCGGTTGTTGAACTGGAAGCCGGTTACCACCTTCCGCTCGTCTCCGGCTTTGCAAAGATAAATGATCTTTCTTTTCTCTCAGACCTAAATATCGAACAGCTGGGACTTCTTCCTTTAGAGTTGGGAGAACTCAAAATAGGCACTCAGGATATCACAGAGTTTTCCGAAGAGATGACGGGAGAAATCATGGTAGATGCCAACATCTCAGTTGACGATATATTCGCAAGTCTCATGGGCTCTGAGGGAACTACTTCAGGAGCAACAGACTCGGTAGGATATTCCTATGTCCTGAGAGCAGGCTACAGTGGAACCTTAGATGATCTTAAATTTCGCCTTGAAAAAGCCGATCCGGATCTCAAGATTCTCGTCAATGAGAATGGTTTATCTATAGAAGATCAGTATATTTGGGTTAGCGACGGGTGGCTTTACGTTTCTTCAAGTAACCAGGTGAAGATCACGAAAGAACTTCAGGAAGGCGCGATAGTATCTGATCTAGAAGTATATAATGATCTGTTGAAGTTCTCTGGATCTGAAGGTTTTGCCAGGCTTTTCTTGGATTCCGGTTACATACTTACTGGATTAATGGGAGTGGAAATAGAGAGTGGTGTTCTAGTGAATAGCCAGTATGTAAGAGAGATAGGTGGTATTAGAAGCACAATAGTGATCAAGTAAAAAAAAGAAGCCCCTGCGCCAAGCGGAGTGACAGGGGCAAGAACATCTCGATAACATAATTATACCTATTTTCTTCTCGTTAGTCAAGTGTATACTCATAGGAGATCAGTTTTGCGCATTGACAAATTCTTGAAAATGAACGGAATTATCAAACGAAGAGTAGTAGCCAAGCAGGCAATTGAAAAGGGCTACGTATTCAGAAACAAGATCAGAGCAAAGCCTTCTTCGGAAGTTGAGCCCGGAGATCTTGTTTCAGTAAGATTTTTCAACAGAGTACTTGTAGTAAGAGTAAAAGAGGGATTCGAGTCAGAGATCGTGGAGGAAACTAGAGTAGAATCTCCCCGGAGTTGATCTCGAGGATCACTCCGTCTTCTCTTTCAAGGCATAAAGATGAGGGAGTGATGCTATTAATTATACCAGTGATTTTTTCACCATTGGGTAGGGATACAGTTATTTCATCTTTTTCCGCAAAAGCTAGATATTTTTTCCATCTGCGTGTTAGATATCTGTTTTTCCCTCGAATTAGATAGTTTTTTCGAAGGAACTCTACTCTCTTAAGAACTTTATCGAGAAGCATTTCCAGTGATATGTGTTTGTTAATAACCATTCCCAGACTTATGGCGATCTGCCTAATCTCTTCAGGGAGTTCGTTGTTTACATTTATCCCGACGCCTACCACAATAGCGTTTACCGATATCCCCGAGAAGATCGCTTCGGTCAAAATACCTGCCACTTTCCTTTTTCCAATGAGCACGTCGTTTGGCCACTTTATGCCAACTGAATTAATACCCATCTTGATCATCGTTTCTGCGACAGCTACCGAAACTACTTTTGTGTACTCATTGGGTTCCCTTATCAACGACGGTTTGAAGACTATAGAGAACCACAATCCGCCCTTATTGGAGTACCAGAAACTATTGTGCCTTCCATAACCCGAAGTTTGCGAGAGAGCCCAGACGACGGTTCCGGAGGGAAGTTTGTCCAGGTTATTCCTGGCGTACACATTTGTTGAGTCTATTTCGGAGAATGATACAATGTTTTCGCCTACCATCATGGTCGGAATTTCATCCTCAAAATCCGAGTGAATCTGGCGAAAAACGTCAAATCTCCTCTGCCCCTTCAAAAGCATTTTTCTCCTCGGGAAAGACGCCAGACTTCACCTCTTCATCAAATCTTCGAAGTGCTGATATGATATTGGATTTAAGATCGGCAAATCTCTTAATGTATCTTGGACTCGATTCGTCGTTGATGCCTAGTAGATCATGCCATCGAAGAAACTGCCCGTCACAATATCGACCTGAACCCAGACCGATTGTGGGGACAGAACTATCTTCCGTAAGCCTTTTCGCTACATCCTCGACAACCATTTCAAGAAGTATTGCAAAGACGCCCGCCTCCTCTAATTCGTTGACAGACTCAATCAGCCTCTTTATGCTTTTTTCGTCTCTTCCCTGTACAGGATATTCTCCGACCAAACTTGCGTGATGTGGAGTTATCCCGATATGACCCATTACAGGAAAACCACTATCAACCAAATATTTTATAAGGTTTGCAGTCTCGAAACCACCTTCGATTTTGACAGCGCTGGTCCATGTCTCAAAAAGGAGACCACGTTTTCAACGGCTTTTTCCCTGGAACATTGATAAGAGCCAAAGGGCATATCGGCAACTATAAAACTATTTTCCGCTCCCCTTCTGACTGACTTTAAAGACCATATCATTTCGTCCATTGTTACCGAGAGAGTATCCCTTTTCCCCATCACAAGCGTTCCGAGAGAATCCCCTACTATGATCATGTCCAGTCCTGCTTCTTCAGCAAACTTCGCTTCAAAATAGCTGTAAGCGGAGATCACAGACAGTTTACTTTGACCCTTCGTTTCAACGATTTCTCTCACATTCATTCTAATCTCACATCTCCTTTAGAAATGATGCTACCAGGACCTTGCACCTTCTTCAAAGAATCAATGGGGCTAGTTAGTATCTTTACTTAGATTATACATTTTAGTCCATCGCCAAGAAAGTCCATGTAAGGAAGAGACGGGTTCTGTTAGATCGATAATCAAAGACCTCAAGCCCGAGAATAAAGAAAAGTTATATAATTAATTATTCCTCTGAGGAGAGTGTAATGAAGCGAAGAGTTGAGTTTTTACTTCCGATAATCATGGTTTCTTTGATGATATTTGGACTTGTCGTTCTGTACAGCGCTACTTTCGGTGAAAGGGAGGAGTATCTGTTTGGAAGACAATTGGTCTGGGTCCTGCTTTCTTGTGCAGTTTTCGTCTTTACTGCGTATGTTGTAAAGAAAGAGCTCTGGAAAAGCTTATCTTTCCCATTAATCATCCTTTCGACAGTTTCACTCGCGGCAGTTCTCTATCTAGATTCTAGTGAAGCTTCAAGAAGGTGGATAGACCTAGGAATAGCAAGTTTTCAACCGTCAGAGCTAGCGAAATTCTCGTTGATAATTTTCCTTGGGAATGTTTATTCAAGAGACGCTAAGCACAGGTTTGGATTGTTTTCGCTGGGTATATTTTTCACACTTGTTTTTGTGGGACTTATATATCTAGAACCCGATTTGGGCACCACAATCATTGTATTGATCATATGGTATTTCATGACGTTGATTAGCAAGAGATATGACAGGCTTATGATCGCAATAACTGTTCTAATTGCCTTTTTGGCTCCTATTGTTTTCATGTTTGGTCTAAAACCCTACCAAAGAGACAGGTTGTTGAGCTTCCTTCATCCTGAAGAATACGCTTCCGGAGC
Organism: Mesotoga sp. HF07.pep.5.2.highcov; assembly: GCF_003666285.1. Classification (NCBI taxonomy): domain Bacteria; kingdom Thermotogati; phylum Thermotogota; class Thermotogae; order Kosmotogales; family Kosmotogaceae; genus Mesotoga; species Mesotoga sp. HF07.pep.5.2.highcov. The sequence continues at coordinate 9,103 of NZ_JFHJ01000611.1, forward strand.
TGCATACAATACGATTCAGGCAATAAGAGCAATAGGTTCGGGCGGCCTTAAAGGGACGGGATATCTTCAGGGTACAATGAACAGACTGGGATATGTTCCCGCAGATCACACGGATTTCATCTTTTCGGTTCTTGGTGAGGAGTTCGGTTTCATCGGAGCTGTAACTCTGCTTGTTCTGTACCTGCTCCTTTTATGGAGGATTTGGTCCATTACAAGAAAAACTGGCAGTGAGTTTGGTAGAATAGTTCTTAGCGGGATATTCGCAGTTTTTGCATTTCACGTCGTTGAAAATGTTGGGATGAATCTTGGACTCCTGCCTGTTACTGGAATCCCTTTGCCATTTGTTAGTTATGGCGGGTCGTCGTCTATGTTATTTGCGCTTCAGTTAGGGATTGTACATAGTTATTCTGTGAAAGAGATCGAATATGATAAAGAGCAGAGAGAGTAGCTTATTGCGAGGGGGTACAAATGAGACTTATTGAATCAGTCCCAAATTTCAGTGAAGGAAGAAGACTTGACGTTGTTGAACGGATTGTAGAAGAGGCCAAGAAGATTGAAGGCGTCTGGATTCTTGATTACTCAAGCGATCCAGATCACAATCGTTCTGTAATCACTATTACCGGTGAACCGGAAGCTGTGGAAGCTGCTTTGTTTAACATGACTCTTAAAGCAAAAGAACTGATTGATCTTAATAATCACTCAGGTGAACATCCAAGAATGGGCGCCACTGATGTTATCCCTCTTGTTCCTGTAATGAATGTAACAAAAGAAGAATGCATTGCGCTTTCAAAGAAACTTGGGAAAAGAATAGGAGAGGAACTTCGAATTCCGGTCTACCTGTATGAGGATTCTGCATCAACGCCCGAACGAGTTAGCCTTTCAAACATAAGGAAGGGAGAATTCGAGAACTTCGCTTCAAAGATTGCTTCCGACCA